>CAYIKX010000108.1:0-4694 GCA_964364025.1 uncultured Methanosarcinales archaeon | reverse complement strand
ATACAATTTACAGCGTTACTTTTGTTGTTATAGCGCCAGAGCATCCTTTGGTTTTGGAACTGGTAAAAGGAACAGATTATGAGAGAGAAGCATTAGAAACAATAAAAACAATAAAAAAGCAATCTCTTGCAGAAAGAACTACCGCTGAGGGCAAAGATAAAATTGGCTGCTTTTTGGGAAGATATGCTGTAAATCCCGTAAATAATGAAGAAATTCCTATCTATCTTGCAAATTTTGTCTTAATGGATTACGGAACAGGCATTGTGATGGCAGATGCCCATGACCAAAGAGATTTTGAGTTTGCAAAAAAGTATAATATCCCATTAAAGTTTGTAATATCTCCTGATGGCAAGCCAACTGATGCGAATAAAGCGAGTGAGGCTTATACAGAAGATGGAATTTTATTTAATTCAGGAAAATTCTCTGGCATGAATAACAAGGAAGCAATTGAGCCAATCTCAAAATGGATGGAGCAAAATAATCTTGGAAAAAGAACTGTCAATTACAAAATCAGGGACTGGCTTATCTCAAGGCAGAGATACTGGGGCACTCCAATACCCATGGTTTACTGCCATAAATGCGGCATTGTCCAAGTACCTTATGAAGATTTACCAGTAAGGCTGCCAAAGCCGGAAAAATGTAAGTTCACAGGCAAAGGAAACCCATTAGAGACGTGCAAGGAATTTGTTGAGACAAAATGCCCAAAATGCCATGGAAAAGCAAGAAGAGAAACAGACACGATGGATACTTTTGTTGACAGCTCATGGTATTTTTTAAGATATTGCAGCCCTAAATATGAAAAAGAGCCTTTTGACAAGGAAGCTGCAGAGTACTGGATGCCTGTTGACCAGTACATTGGGGGAATAGAGCATGCAATTTTGCATTTGCTTTATGCGAGATTTTTTACAAAAGCATTAAGAGATTTGGGGCTTGCAACAGTTGACGAGCCGTTTGCAAGGCTTCTGACCCAGGGCATGGTTATAAAAGACGGCGCAAAAATGTCAAAGTCGCTTGGGAATGTCGTTGATCCTGCGGAGATAAGCGAGAAGTATGGTCCAGATACAGCAAGATTGTTCATCTTGTTTGCGGCATTGCCTGAAAAGGAACTGGACTGGAGCGACAAAGGCGTCAATGGCTCATTCAGGTTTTTGAACAAAGTCTATAATTTAATTAATGATAATCTCGCAAATATTTCACACAGGCATTATGACGAGCATAAATTAAATGACAAGGATAAATACGTCCTAAGCAAAATGCACCTTACTATAAAAAACGTAACTCAACATATTGAGAATTTTGAATTCAGCCTGGCTATAGGAAAGATAATGGAATTCGTTGATGTTCTGCAAAAATACAAGCATAAAAACAAGGATGTTTTTGGAGAAGCTGTCAAAAATTTAACTTTAATGATGCTTCCTTTCACGCCTCACTTAAGCGAAGAGCTCTGGCATATGACAAAAGCCGATGGCTTTGCATCCTTGCAGAAATGGCCTTACTATGAAGAAAATAAGATTGACAAAAGAGCAGAGGCGGTTGCAGAGCTTGTTGAGAATACGAGAAAGGATATTATTGAAATATTAAAGTTGGTCAAAATAGAGAAACCAGGCAAGATAACTTTGTTTATTGCAGATAAATGGAAGTATGATTTTATGGAGAAGCTTAAAAATGAGATGAAAAAGACTAGAAACCAAGCAGATTTAATTAAAATGCTGATTGCTACTGACTTAAAGATTTACAGCCACGAGATACTCAAGCTCGTTCCAAAGCTTTTAAATGACGAAACCAAGGTTCCGCAGTTTATCCTAGGACAAGAGACTGAATTCCATGCTCTGAATGATGCTTCTGCAGACTATGGAAATGAATTTAGATGCAAGATTGAGGTTATAGTGGCTGAGAAGACAAAAGAAAGCAAGGCAAAGCAGTCGCTGCCTGGAAAAGTAGCTGTTTTGATTGAATAAGGATAATAAAAATTTAAAAAAGAAAGAATAAGGATGTTATTTATTTTTTCCTTTCAACGGATTTCTCATATTCCTCCACTAATTCTTTTGAGCTATAATTAAACAAATTCTTCAATTTTCCCCAAAAAGTTTGTGTATGATGCCTTATTTTTATTTTTCCAAGTCTTTCAAGCCAAAATTCTTCCCTTACCTCAACAAAGTGCGCTGCTATAACTGACAAGCCATATAGGGCAATTGCTACGCCTGCAAACATATAGAATATCGTAAATATTTTTCCCAAATCGGTTTTTGGGGTTATATCCCCGTAACCGACTGTTGTCATTGTGTACGCAGAGAAATAAAGCGCATCAAGATAACGCCATTTTTCCACATAATGGTAGAAAGTCGAGCCTCCAAACAAGAAAAGCAGTATTACTATGATAATATACAAAATTTTTCTATGGTAGGCTGCATGCTCTTCCTTTTCCATCTTTGCCAGCTCATTCTTGTCCATGTAAAATATTAATTATCAAAATTCTATATAAACCTTTTTATTGCCAGCTGCTAAAACAAAAGCAATATATATAAGAATGAAACAAAATGCATGCTTTCTAGCATGAAGTACAAAATTGCTGTTTTTTCAGGGGATGGCGTAGGGCCGGAATTGATAAATGAAGGGCTTAAGGTAATTGAAAAAGCGGCTGAGCTTGACAAGTTTGAGATTGAATGGATTAGATACCCGTATGGAGCTGATCACTATAATGACACAAGGGAGCTATTGAACGAGAAGAATTTAAAGGACATAAAAAAGAACTGCAATGCCATCTATTGCGGTACATTTGACAATTCAATAAAAAAAATCAATGATATCAAAAATTTTATAAGGACTTATTTTGACCAGTTTGCATGCTTAAGGCCGATAAGGCTATTGCCAGGCGTAGAAAGCATAATAGCCGGCAAAACTTCCAATGAAATTGATTTTGTAATTATAAGAGAAAGCACAGAAGATTTCTACGCAGGGGGCAGTGAAAGGATAAAAAATGGCAAAAATAAGCACCAGCTTGATATAAACACAAAAACATATAAAATAAAATTTGGATTGGATATAGAGGCAAAAGGAAGCGAAATAGCTTATCAGATCGGTATTTTAAGCAGGAAAGGGTGTGAAAGGATTATTAAATATGCTTTTGAATATGCAAAAAGCAAAAACAAGAAAAAGATCACAGCTATTGACAAGTCAAATATGCTTGAGTTCTATAATTTTTGGCGCGAGAGCGTCAATAAAATTTCAAAAGAATATCCTGACATAGAATGCGAATTTGAGCTTGTTGATTCTGCTGTAATGAATTTCATAAGGCAGCCCGAGAAATATGAGGTTATTCTAGCGCCTAATATGTTTGGAGATATTTTAAGCGATTTGGGAACAGTGATGCAGGGAAACCTGGCATTTGCTTTTAGAGGCAATATCAATCCAGATGAAATCTCGATGTTTGAACCGGCGCACGGAAGCGCTCCGCAATTAAAGGATAAAGGCGTTGTAAATCCAATTGCAACAATTTCGGCAGGCGCCTTAATGCTTGAAACTATCGGGCAGCAAAAATCCAGCGATTTGATAATAAAAGCAATAGAGGCTGTTTTGAAGGAGGGAAAGATAAGAACAATTGACTTAAATGGAAATAATTCAACATCTGAAATAGGGGATGCTATCAAAGATAAATTGGTTGAAATTCATGATTAAAAACAGATTTATTGATTTAACATCAATAAAAATATTAAATAAAATTGAAGATAAAATAAAAATCTAAAAATGAACATAATAGTTCTTGGAGCCGGGGCAATCGGAAGCCTTTATGGAGCAAAATTATCCGAGTTTAACAATGTAACGTTAGTTGCAAAAAAAAAGCATGCAGATAAGATAAACAAAGACGGGTTAAAAGTTATCGGTCTTGAAGGCAGTGTATACAAGATAAAAGCTGCCACAAAAATAAATAAAATAGAAAAAGACACACTTGTAGTTCTTACAACAAAAGTCCAGGACAGCGAAAAGGCAATAAAAGGCATTAAAAATCTGATAAGAAATGACACCACAATTTTATGCCTGCAGAACGGGCTTTACAGCGAGAATATCGCAAAGAAAATTATTGGCAGGAAATGCCCTGTTTTGCGGGCAATAACAAACTTTGGCGCTATTTTTCTAAAGCCCGGAGTTGTTGATTACAAAAACTATAGCTATACGTCAGTTGAAAAAAGCCCGAAAAGCAATGAGATTGCGGAAAATTTCACAAGATGCGGCTTAAATGCCTATGTCAGTGCAAATATAAAAGCTGATATGTGGAAAAAAGTTGTATTTAACTGCGTGCTTAATCCACTTACCGCCATATTGCGAATAGAAAATAAGGGCATTGCCGATGAAAAATTAAATCCGCTAAAAAAATTGATTATAGACGAATGTGTAAACGCAGCAAAAAAAGATGCAATAACATTTAACTTGGATTTTGTTAAAACAATAAATGAGGAATTTAAAAATTCCAGAAACATATCTTCAATGCAGCAGGATTTGCTTAAAGGCAAGCATACAGAAATTGACTATTTAAACGGGGCTGTAGCCAAACTTGGAAAGAAATTTGGAATTAAATGCCCTGTAAACGAAGCTTTAGCCAGCATAATAAAGGATATAGGAAATAAACAAAGCAATATGCTGCATGGGCTTGTTTGCAAGTTCCATTAGTTGCACCTCATTAGCATGTTATGCGTAAA
>CAYIKX010000107.1:0-4702 GCA_964364025.1 uncultured Methanosarcinales archaeon | reverse complement strand
GAGGGAATTTAAATTAAATTATCTACTTCATCATAAACCCTTCTCAACGGAATCTTATACTTTTTAGCAATCTTAACACAATCTTCGTACTCAGGAGTTATGTTTTTTACTTTCCCATTTAGTTTAGAAATCTTAAACCTTACTTTTCCATATTTTGTTTGTATTGTTTTGATTTCTCTTTCCAGTTTTTTCCTTCCAGCAGGAAAAATCCTTATTCCGAGAGTTGTTGTTTCATCAAATATTATTTTTGATAATTTGTCAACATTGTTTTTATCACATAAAGCGGTAATTTTAATGCCAATTCTGCCTTTTTTCATCTCTATATGCATTGTATAAGCGTCCAAAGCACCATTTTTCATCAATCTTTCAACCACATAAGGAAAAATCTCTGGATTCATGCTGTCGATATTTGTTTCCATTACCATTATTTTATCGTCAGATTTTTCAGAATTATTATCTGATTCTCCTAAGAACACTCTCAAAACATTCGGCTGTGGTAAATCCTTAGCTCCTGCGCCATACCCGATTTTTTCAACTTTCATAGCAGGCATTTCCCCGAATTTTTCAGCTAGAGTTGTTATAATTGCCGCGCCTGTTGGCGTCACTAATTCAAATTTTATATTATTGTGATAGATTGGCACATTTTTTAGAATTTCAGCAGTTGCAGGGGCAGGAACTGGAAATTTTCCATGCGAGAATTCGACAAAGCCAGTTCCGACATTTAATTTTGAACAATAAATTTTTTCAATTCCTAACTTGCCTAATCCAATGACAGCACCAGCAATATCCACTATTGTGTCAATCGCACCGATTTCATGGAAATTGATTTTATTTATCGATGTTTTATGCACTTTAGCTTCTGCAACAGCAATTTTATAGAATATTTTTTTAATTGTATTTTTTGTTCTTTTATCTAATTTGGATTTATCTATTATCTTATTTACTTCTTTTAAATTTCTTTCTTCATGATGATCTTTACGACTATATTTTTCTATTACATTGAATTTAGTCGCAGAAATGCCGTTTTTGATGATTTTTTTCGCCTCAATTCTGCAATTCCTTAATTTCAATTTTTTCAATTCTTTTTCTAGATATTTAAAATCCAAGCCCAAATCTATTAAAGCTCCAATTATCATATCCCCGCTTATTCCACTAAAACAGTCAAAATAAACAATTTTCATGCTAATCATTTGTTTATCAAGCTTGCAAAATATCCTGCGCCAAAGCCGTTATCGATATTAACAACAACAACGCCAGGCGAGCAGGAATTGAGCATTGTCAATAAAGGCGCAATGCCCTTAAACGATGCACCATAGCCAACAGAAGTGGGAACTGCGATAATCGGCTTGCTGAACAATCCAGAAACAACGCTTGGCAAAACCCCATCCATCCCGGCAACAACTATAAGCACATTTGCATCTTGTATTTTTTTCTTATCGCTTAATAACCTGTGTATGCCTGCAACTCCAACATCATAAAGCCTTTCTGCCCTGTTGCCCATTGCTTCTGCAGTAACTGCAGCCTCTTCCGCGACATTTATATCCGACGTGCCGGCAGTAACTATTAGGATTTTATTTTTTGACTTATCATCGGTATTTTTTTTATTAATTACGATTGTTTTTGATTTATTGTTGTATTGTGAATTTTTCACATGTTTTTTAATTTCTTTAAACATTTCCTGAGTTGCTCTCGTTGCCAAAACAGTTGAATTATTTCGGGCCAGTTTTTTTACTATCTCAACAACCTGGCTTATTGTCTTGTTCTGGCAAAAGACAACTTCTGGAAACCCTTTTCTTAAAGTCCTGTGATGATCAACTTTTGCAAAACCTAGGTCTTCAAATGGCAAGAACTTCAATTTTTTTATTGCCTTGTTTATAGAAATCCTATTTTTTTTTATATTCGTCATTATATTTTTAATTTCAGCTTCATGCATTCTGCAGAATTATGTTTAAATTCCCGCTCTTGAAGTTTGATATAGTTATTTCGTTAAATCCAATACGGCTAAACTTTTTATTTATTAATTTTAAATTTTGATCTACTATTGCCTTGTCTTCTTCTTTGACTTCAATTCTTGCTATTTTGCCGAAATGCCTTACCCTTAATTCCCTAATGCCAAAATCTTTCAAAAAGCCCTCTGCTTCCTCAACCATCCTTAATTTCTTCAATGTTATCCCCTGCCCATATGGAACTCTGGAAGACAAGCAAGGAGCAGATGGCTTGTCCCAAATCTTCAGGTTAAGACGCCTTGCAAGCTCTCTTACATCATTTTTTGTAAGCTTAGAGTCCTTTAACGGGCTAATTACCCCGTGTTCGTCTGCTGCCTGCAGTCCAGGCCTATAGTCATTTAAATCATCAAAATTTGTGCCATTAATAATATTTCTTATTCCAAGTTTTTTTGAAATGCATTTTAATTTTTCATATAATTCTGTTTTGCAGTAGTAACATCTGTTACTTGGATTTTTAAGGTAGTCTTCATTTTCAGCCTCTTGTGTGTTGATAATTAAATGCCTTGCGCCGATTTCTTTTGCAATTTTTTTGGCTTCCCCCAATTCTTTTCTTGGCAGCGAGGGGCTGTCTGCTGTGACTGCAATAACATTGTCTCCCAGAATGCCATATGCAACTTTAAGAACTAAAGCACTATCTATGCCGCCGGAAAATGCGACTATTGCGCTATCCAGCTTTTCTATTTCAGCCTGCAACTTTTCATATTTTTGTGCTATTTCCATTTTATAAAAGTGAAAATGTCATAAGCGTGCCGTACACTATACCAGTAGTTCCAGCAATGAATTTTACCGCTTTGTATATCAAACCGCTGTGGAGCTTTAGAAGCGGATAGGAAAAAATGAATGTAAAAAGAATCATGCCCAGCACAACTCCAATGCTGAAAATTCCAAGCACAAGCAGCAATACACCAAGCGATGTGACGGCAAGGGAAGCTGCGAAAAGCACAAGCAGTTCGCCATTGCTTGCAAGCCCGTGTATTATTCCGATGCCGAACATATGCTTGTGGAAGTGATTTTCTTTATGTTTTTTGTGAAAATGGGAATGTGAATGAATAATCTCGTCATGAGCATGCCCATGCGAATGAAAAGTAAAAAAATCCCTGAAGCTCGATATGCCCAGAATAATGAGAATTATGCCAACTAATTTTTCAAGATGAGGCAGCACTTCATCCAATATGGTTTCCTTGAATAAATACAGAATAATTGTTATAGCAGTTGCAGTTATCATATGCCCTATTGCCCAGCTTAATCCAACTTTCATGCCGGATTTTACTGATTTAACTTTATGCAGAATATTAGAAACTGCAATAAGGTGGTCTGGATCATAGCTGTGCTTAAAGCCTAGTGCCAGCGCGAGCAGCATGAATGCAATTAATTGAAACATTTAAATTTGATAATCAAAGCAATTTATAAATATTACGTTTTTTAAAAGCGTGTTACGAAAATTATTTAAATGCGTAGATGAATCTGGTGTGCTATGGACAAGGTTGTTAGGACCGGAATATCTTTTGAGCCAAAATTATTAGAGCTATTTGACAGGTTCATAAAAGACAAGGGGTACAGAAACAGGTCAGAAGCCATCAATGACATGATTAGGGACAGGCTTACACATCGGCATGAAGACCAAATTGTAGGAACAATAAGGGTAATTTATGACCAAAGGGTCGGGCATTATGGCAAGAACGTATCAAATTTGCAGCACGACTATCATTGCCAGATTGCGTCTTCTATGCATACTTATTTAGGACATCACACTTGCCTGGAACTGATTGTTGTCAAGGGCAGGCTTGATAGAGTTAAGAAATTGCTGAAAAAAATCAAAAGCACAGAGGGTGTAAAAGAAACTAGATTGGTGTTAGAGCAGAACCAATAAATTAATAAATCATTTTCATTTCTATTATTCTATGCAAAAATATCAAGTGCTGCATGGCAAGGTAGTTATTGGCTTGGCAGAAAGAGTCAATATACAGCATCAAAACAGCAAAAAAAATGCCATTGCAAAGATAGACACAGGCGCAACAAAGAGCTCTATTGACACCAATCTCGCTGCTGAACTCAAGCTGGGTCCTGTAATAAAATCAAAGCTTATCAAATCTGCCCACGGCTCGAAATTAAGGCCCATAATTGAGGCAACGATAGAACTGGCAGGCAAAAAGATAAGATCAGAATTCACTTTGGCAGACAGAGCCCACATGAAATACAGGATTTTAATAGGCCAGAATATTTTAAAAGACGGGTTTTTGATTGACCCATCAAAATAAAAATCAATTAAGATTTATTCGGTAAAAACTTAAAAAATCTAAAATAAAAACTTTGTTGAGAATGAAATCAGCAGTTATGTCCCTTGGAAGCAAAAGCTCGTTGATGATAGTTGATGCCATGAAGAATTATTTTGATTCTGTTGACAATATCGACCTGAGGGATGTTGAGGTAAATTTGGGAGTCGGAAAATTGGATGTTTTATACGAAGGGAAGCAATTGCCGCAATACAGCTGCATATATGCAAGAGGCTCTTTCAGGTATTCGACTTTGCTGAGGGCGGTCACAAGAACTTTATACAATTCATCATATATGCCGATAAAAGCAGAGACGTTTACTTTGGGGCATGACAAATTATTGACGCATCTTGCATTGCAGCATTTCAATATTCCGATGCCTACAACATATCTTGCTTCTTCAACCCGGGCGGCAAAAAAAAT
>CAYIKX010000106.1:0-4781 GCA_964364025.1 uncultured Methanosarcinales archaeon | reverse complement strand
TTAATCTAATTTTTAAGGGAGTTGTATAAGCTGTATTGCCGCCTGAATACCCGTCTTTATCTTTTGTTAATTCACAGATTATGGAGCCTTCATTATTAATTAACCTTATAAAGCCTGTTTGAGCTCTGACATTCCCTTCTGCAAACGGCCAGCATTCCAGTTGTTTTTGGCCTACACTCACTTCTTCAAGATAAACTTTGTCTATATCTTCTCTGCTAATTTTATTACTTCCGAAAGGATCACAACTAGCTATTGAAGATGTGCCGCTTTGTGATTTTATAACATCACCTTGGCCAACATTTTTTATTGTTATCTTGAATTGCGTTTTTAATGCAAATGCTTCTTCTTCTATTTTTATAATTGCAATTGGAGCTCCTTGGCTTGACAAGGAGATATCTTTAACCTCGCATACTTTTTTCTGCTGCACTGCAGAATAAGGATCTGGGTCGATGCAGACAGAAGGACCAGCTACGGTTATGTAATTATAGCAGACCGTTGCCAATAAGGTTGGATCGTATTTTTCTACATTTAAATTTTTAATATTGGTTACTTTAAATGTGACTAGCTGTAATCCGCCGTTAAGATTTATGAGGCTTTTGCCCTGCAGTTCTACGGGTTTTAAATTAAAAGATTTTGTGTCAATAGCTAATATATTCGGGTCGTAACCGCTTAGGTAAACTTTGCCAAAATTTTGAGGGCTTTCTTCTGGCTGGGGATATACCCCTTTGTTGTTCAATTCCAGAACAACGTCAAATTTTTTTTGGTCAGCATGTATTGTTGATGGTGGATTGTTAGGCAAGAAATTTATGACAATGCCCTGAGTGCCTGTATTTAATTCTTCAATGCTTTTCTTAACATCTTTTTTTCCAGTGCAGCCAGAAATTGAAATTAATACAATCAAAAATAATGCAAATACTAGCACTTTTTTTGAGTTTATCATTATAAAGCAAAATTAAGACTTTTTGTATTGCCAACCATAAAAATTATTAGGTATTGTTGTGGTTGGCAAGATAGCCGACAACAAACAACTTATGATACCTAATTACTTTGTTGTTCGGCTATATATAAAACTTTTTATTAACTTCAATTAACTTACCGGCTTCTGTATAAAATAATTCGCTGAAATAGATTGTGCATAGCCGTATCTTAGTGTTATCTTAAGTGGCGAGAGGTAAGCATCCTGGTTTTTATCAATGCCTTCTTCAAAAGCACATCTTATAATATCCTTTTTATCCTTGAGCTTTATGTGCCCTAATTCACTGCTGTCCTTTTTTGTTTCCAGCTGGCATTTAAGCTTTTTGCCGGATAATTCCACATCCACATAAACAATATTGAGGTTTTCGTGGCTTGTATCACTTTTTGTGCAAAAATCCTTTACTGCTTCATTTTTAATCACAGTTCCTTGCCCTTTATTCTCAACATAAATCAGAAATTGCGGCTTTATTTTATCTGCTGCATTTTTTTCAGAAATGGCTGGCAGCATGTTAATTTCCAGCTTAGTAACAGCAACTGGAGCGCCTTGGCCATTGCTGAAAATCAAATCTTTGTTGCTGCACACCTTTTTTGCAGGCCTTAGATCATTAATGTCTGTATCTATGCATACAGTACTGCTTAATACTGTTTCATAAGGGTAGCATAAAGTTGCAACGACTGTTGAAGTGTGCGCTTCACTTTGGGGGTCTATCTTTCCTGCTTCTAAATTATAGCTTATCACTTCCTCTTCCCCATTTGGATTTATCGGGCTTTTTCCCTCTAAATTAAATGCGGCTGTATTATAAAGGTTGTCTAAAGCCTGAACTCTGCCTCCCTGCATTAATTTTACGCTTTTTGTGTAGTCTTTTTCAAAGCCAAGAGATAAAATTGCCTTATTATTTTCAGGAATGCTGTAAGCTCCATTATTTCTTACTTTTATGAGCACCGGCACTATGTCTCCTTCAAATACCTTTTGAGGAGGTGTATTTTTAAGAAATTCCATAATCAAGCCGCTAAAGCCGACACGAACGTCTATGTCAGTAGATTTTTTGCTGGTGCCTGCAGTGCAGCTTGTAGCAAACATAATTAAAATTAAAGATATTGGAATTATTTTTTTGTTCATTTTATCAAATTTTCATTTCATATTTATCATGAAATATCTGGAACCATTCCTTCTCCTTCTCTGCTGGAAAATAAGCTTTGTATGCTTTCATCAACTGTAATTCCGTTCTTTATTTTTGCATATGCATTTTGGATTTTTTTAACATAACCCTTATCGTATCTTGCATCGCAACCCCACCCATTATAGCCGCGAGCCGCTGCATCTGCGCCTGTATAGGAATCATAATGAATGCCGTCATTTGATATACAATTATCGCAAGCTATTTTTATATTTGGATAATTTTTATATTCTGCAGAATTCTTGCAACCATTTTGATAGCTTTTATATTTTTCATTTAAGATATCAATGCCTAAATTTATGTTACATTCAAAATCGTATACATTTTGGTTATTTGCGCAAACTCTACCTGCCCTATCATCAACATCTTTCTTTGCTTTGGCTGTATCATACCTTATTTGCATTATTCCGACGCTTGTGCCGCTGTTTATTATTCTGTCAGGCGGGCATTTCATTTCATCGCTTTTCACGCATGTCTTAAAGCTTGTCTTGCCAGATTCCTGGCAGCAGTGCCTTAATCCTGATTCTACATACGCTATTGCCATTACATAATCAGGATTTATATTTGTAGTTACGTAGACATCTTTTCTGGATCTAAATTCTGATGCAGCTTTTATCAGAGCCTCTTGGCCGGTTAAGGCTGTTTTAACAGGAGCAGATTCAACATTAACCTGAACTGAATTTTCAAGCAGATAATTGTATCTTGCCCTTACCCTGAAATATCTTGTTGTTATTGGGGTGTTATCAAGAACAGCTGGAGTTGGGTTAATGCGGCAGACAAAGCTTCTGTGCTTGTCTATGTCCTTGTTTAAGTTCTTAAATTTAAGAGAGCCTACATCAAGAGCATATCCCTTGTAGCTGCCCTGCAAATTTTTCCCTTCTGCTGTTGATTCCCCTACTGGCTTAAAAAGAAATTCACACTCTGTGCTGCATTTGTTATTGGATGTTTCGCAATCTTTTTTGCATTGCGCTTTTTCAGCTTCGATTCTTGATTTTTCCTCACTGCTTTTTTCTCCTTGCACTTTATAGACGCCGTCACAAGCTTCATTACATGGTTTAAGAACAGTATCTGTACATGTAGACTGGCATTTTTTAACATCATATTCTACGAAAGGCATACTACACGGGCAATCCAAAAATCTTGGATCATCATTTGGATAGTTGCAGTTTTCAAGATTTGATATCTCAATTCCAGGCGGAACCAGTAATATAAGCTCTGTTATATTCTTTATTTTGCCTTCCCATTTTGTTATTATTTTTTTGTCCTTGTCTGTTATTTCCTTTCTGTTGGTCAATGTTATTCCAATTGACGGCTTAATAGTATAGCCTTCACTCACTGTAATTAAAGGCTCATTTGTGCCGCTGCCAATCCCAATTTCTACAGGCCCATTTGTGAAAACTGCAATTGGATTTTTATCCTTTATTCCAAGTTCTGTCAGCGGGTCCACATTCTCTCTTGCATACGCCTTAAACCTGTCCCTGTCTATGAAATAAGCCTTAAGGTAGGCATCAGTTCCAAAATTATATTCTGCTGAGAATGTTACAGTATTTGGGCCTGATTGAATCTGCTTGTCTTTTTTTGGGAAAAATGTGCATTCAGTATCAACATCTTCTAAAGTAAATATTGGAAATTTTGTATTTGGAACAATTTTATCTGCAACAATCTTTTGGTTGTCTTTCCATCTATAGCAGCTGAAATTGACTATAACAGCATCCTGGTAGGTTTTGCTTCTTATTGTGCCCCATAAAGTGATAGGCTCATCAGAATAAAACCTTGGGTCAGCAGCTCTTATATTTGCAAAGTATACTCCTAAGCTTTCATATCTGTTTTGCTCAACATTTCCTCTGTAAAGTCCAGATGTTGCTATGTCAAGCCTACCTTCAATTGCTTGCTTGATATTATCTGCAAATTGCTTGAAGAAGTCTTTGTAATCAGCACCCTTTTTAGCTTCAAATAACACGCTTTCAGAAGGAACTGCATATGTTGGGATTAATGATATAACAATAATTAGGACAATGAAAAGAAACGAATAAAAGGCGTAAGTGTTGTCAGGTGTTTTATCTATGCAATACCACAAAACTAGTATTACTAAAATTGGGACAAATTGCAATCCATCTACAGTACTGCTTCCCAGCCAAAGCAGGTTATACACAAAAAAATCAGCTATGAGAAATGCTGGGATTAAAATGTGCCAAATACTTGGATTATTACGCTCTTCAGTTCTAATATAAGTAAATCCAAAAAAAAGTATAAATCCAACATGAACCCATGCCCTAGGCGTACTCATCCAAAAATCATTTACCCAAAAAAATGACAGTGCTAAAACCATAAAAAGATAAGTTAAATAGTCTGTCATTGCTTGACTTAAGCCTTCCCTATAAAATATTGCCAATAAAAATACCAAAACAATTAAGCCAAGTAAAATCCAGTTTCCATAAGTTAGCTGGAATCCAAAATTCTGGACATAATCTTTTAGAAACCTGTTTATAAATAGGAACAGAGTTAATGCAAGAAAAACTCCCCAGTAGTTTCTCTTAAAAAAATCTCTGACTATTCCAAATATAAGCGCTGATATAAAAAATACAGAAACTACGATTGCTATCCAGTTTGTATTTAAGAGCCCCAGAA
>CAYIKX010000105.1:0-4791 GCA_964364025.1 uncultured Methanosarcinales archaeon | reverse complement strand
GAGTTACCGGGTGTAGGAGAAGGCATTGCAAAGAAAATTGATGATTTCCTGAAGAATGAAAAATCCAAATATCTTGACGAGCTGAAGAAATCAACCCCTGTAAATGTAGAGGAGCTTGGCTCAATAGCAGGAGTTGGTCCAAAGACCATAATGAAATTGTACAAGCATCTCAAAGTCAAAAATATGGCTGATTTGGAAAGAGCAGCAAAGCAGGGCAAAATCCAGAAAATAGAGGGCTTGGGCCCTACAGTTGAGCAGAACATATTGAAAAGCATAGAATTTGCTAAAAAAACAAGCCAAAGAGTCCCATTGGGATTTGCGTTGAATAGCGCAGAAGAGGTAGCAGAAATGCTCAAGTCATGCAAGGACGTCATAAGAGTTAGCATTGCCGGCTCTACTCGAAGAATGAAGGAAACAATAGGTGATGTGGATATATTGGCAACATCAAAAAATCCATCAAAAGTCATTGATTTCTTCATCAAAATGCCTAGCGTCGCTCAAGTGCTTGCAAAAGGCGACACAAAATCCTCTATAAGGCTGAAAGAAAGAATACAGGTTGACTTGAGGGTTATGAACGATGAAATTTTTGGAGCTGCTCTGCTTTATTTCACAGGCAACAAAGAGCACAACATAATTTTGAGAAGAATTGCCATAGAAAAGGGCTTGAAGTTAAGCGAATACGGCTTATTTGACAAGAGAACAAACAAATTAGTTGCAGGAAGAACCGAAGAAGAAGTTTATAAAAAACTAGGAATGGATTATATTGAGCCTGAGATGCGGGAAGATGAAGGAGAGGTGGAATTAGCCCAGCACCATATGCTGCCAAAAATAATTGGCTACAAGGACATAAAAGGCGACTTGCAGATGCACACAAAGTGGAGCGACGGCAGCAATACAATAGAAGAAATGGCTTTTGCTGCAAAAAAGTTTGGGCATGAGTATATCTGTGTAACAGACCATACAGGCAAATTAACTATTGCCCACGCTTTAGATGAAAAAAGAATTATTCAGCAGAGAAAAGAAATAAAAAAGGTAAATAAGAAATTGGGTGGAATTGATATACTTCAAGGAACCGAAGTCAACATAAAAGATGATGGCACTTTGGATATGGAAGACAAAGTCCTGAAGCAGTTTGATGTCGTTGTTGCCTCGATCCATTCCGGCTTCAAAAATTCAAAAGAAAAAATGACTAAAAGAATGATAAAGGCAATGGAAAGCGAGCATGTTGACATTATTGGGCATCCCACTGGAAGGTTGATAACAAAAAGAGAGGGTTACGAAGTTGATTTGGATGCAATTTTTTACACTGCTAAAAAAACAAATACGGTTATGGAAATTAATTCTTACCCTGAAAGAATGGACTTAAGAGACATTCATGTAAGGGCTGCAGTCAAAGCAGGAGTTAAATTAGTTATTAGCACAGATGCCCACAATACAGACCAGTTGTATTTTATTAAATTAGGTATAGGAACTGCTAGGAGAGGCTGGGCTAAGAAAGAAGATGTTATAAATACGAGAAGGTTAAAGGATATGTTAAGGATGTTGAAACATTAATATTCCAATAGTTCTACTAAGATTTTTAAACTTGAAGAATATTCTAAGATTATGGGTAATAAAAGAAGAATATTAATAATTGGCTTCAATTACGATAAAGAAAAATTTAAAGAGGAAGAAGATGAAGACATTGTTAGCATTAATTGGACAAAACCTCAAGGTCTTTTTGAATTATCTGTTTTACCAAAAATTCCAACAATATTCGATTTTGATATTGTTATATTAAATCTACCTTCACTTGAATTTAAAGAAATATCAGAACTTAATAAAAGAAAAGATGAATTTATTGAATTTTTTAAATCTGGAGGTGTATTGGTTTCTTTTTTAGTTGGGTCTAAATATACTGGAGTAAACTTTGAGTATAATTGGTGTCCAATAAGTTATAAATTTAGTTTTGTTGGTAAGCCAGGAGATTCAATAAAATTAACGAAATATGCTCAGGAATTTACAATATTGTTTGATAAATATAAAAATAACATAAAATGGTTAGACGCCTTTAAATATGTAGATGAAAAGGAGACAAGAGTACTTGCGGAAAACAGAGCTGGTCATACCATATCAGCTATTTTTAATGTAGAAAAAGGTAAAATAATTTTTTTACCAAAATTTGAATTACATATGATTGAAAATAAATTAGAATATGAAAGAACACTAATTAATATAATCAAAAAACTACAAAAGACATTTGAAATTTCTACTAAAAGGCCTGAGTGGTTGAAGAACTATAAAATAGTTGAAGAAGAAAATCTTGAAGTGCAGATTGAAGCGTTAAATAATAAAAAAATGTCTTTTGAATTAGCAAAGATTATACTTTATGATTATGGTACTAATTTACCTATTGCCGTAGCAAAAATATTCCAACAATTTGGATTTGAAGTTTTTTATAGGGAAGAGGAAGGAAGAGAAGATATAGAAATCACTGATTCAGAAAGTAAATTTCATGCAATTGTGGAAGTAACTGGAAGTTCTAATCAGATAAATGTAGACAAAATAAGGCAACTATTTGATTGGTATTCACAAAAAATTCTTGAGAATGAAAATATTAATGCTATATTAATTGCAAATGCACTTAGAGAAATTGATCCTATGGATAGGAAAGAACAATATACAGAAAAAGCTATACAGTTAGCAAAAAATAATAATTTTATTTTATTAACAACTTTAGATATTTTCAAATTGTATAACCAATTCTTAAAAAAGGAAATAAATAAAAAAGATATAATTAGTAGATTATTGAAAAGTAACTATTAATGAGCTAAAACTTAAAGTAGAAACTTTTCACCCACAATCTTTTTATATAAGCTATAAATCTTTTTTAATATTCAATTAAAGGGTGGTTTTATGATAAATGTCGCAATTAATGGCTTCGGCAGGATTGGAAGGCTAGTTTTAAGAGCAGGTGTCAAAGACAAAAACATAAACTGGGTCGCTGTAAATGACATAACAGATGCAAAGACTTTAGCGCATCTATTCAAATATGATTCTGTACATAAAAAATTCAATGGGACTGTTGAGCATACAGATGATTCCTTGGTTATTGATGGAAAGAAGATAAAAGTTCTATCTATTCTTGACCCCAAGCAATTGCCTTGGAAAGACATGAAAGTCGATGTTGTCGTTGAAAGCACTGGGAAATTCACCGATAGAGAGGGGGCAGCACAGCATTTGACAGCAGGCGCAAAAAAAGTCCTGATAAGCGCTCCTGCCAAAAACCATGACATGACTATTGTAATGGGCGTAAATGAAAAAATGTACGACAAAAACAAGCACCATATTGTCTCTAATGCTTCATGCACAACAAACTGTTTGGCTCCAGTAGTTAAAGTGCTTCATGACAATTTCAAAATAAAAAGGGGTTTCATGACAACTATTCATGCCTATACTGCTGACCAGAAATTAGTGGATGCTCCTCACAAGGACTTGAGAAGAGCAAGGCATGCTGCATTATCTATAATACCAACAACGACAGGCGCTGCAAAGGCAGTTGCAGAAGTGATTCCAGAGCTTAAAGGCAAGCTTGATGGACTGGCATTTAGAGTTCCTGTAGCGTCTGGTTCAGTTACTGATTTTGTATGCGAGCTTGAAAAATCAGCAACAAAAGAGGAAATAAATAAGGTATTTGAAGATGCGGGAAAAAAACTAAAGGGAATTTTGGAGTACACAAAAGAGCCAATTGTTTCTGTCGACATAATTACAGACCCAAATTCATCAATCTTTGACTCAGAGCTTACAAATGTGATTAATGGAAATTTTGTCAAGGTAATTGCATGGTACGACAACGAATGGGGCTTCAGCGAAAGGATGATTGATGTTATTAAGCTGATTGGAAGATAATGAGTTAATTTTTTAATTACTGACTAGTTCTTTATTTTTATGTACCAAATCAAGCAGCTTCCAGAAGATTTTATCGTAAAGGAGATAAGTGAAATCAATACAGAAGATAATGGGCAATATGTTTATTTTATTCTCAAAAAAACTAATTATTCAACAATATCTGCATTAGAACTTCTATCAAAAAAACTTAAGATTCCATTAAAAAATTTTGGTTTTGCCGGCAACAAGGATAAGAATGCAGTTACAGAACAAAAAATATCAATTTTCAGGGGCAGCAAAAGTTTTGCGAATGTAAAATTGAATAAGATTGAATTGAAATATCTGGGTAACGGAAAAGGGCCGATTTCTTTGGGGGATTTGAATGGAAATGAATTTACAATAATTATAAGGAATTTAGACGGCAATGAGATAAAAAAAATTCAAAAACTAAAGAATAAAAAAATAAATATTCCAAATCTGTTTGGTCCCCAGAGATTCAGCAAGAACAATAATACTGTAGGCAAAGCGATAATAAAAAAAGACTTCAAAAAAGCAATTGAATTAATATTAGAAAATAACGGTAAAGTCGAAAATGAAATAAAAAAATACTTGGAAAATAACAAAAATAATTACATAGGGGCATTAAGAATAATTCCATTAAAAACAAGAAAATTGTTTGTCCATTCTTATCAATCCTATTTGTTCAATAAAATTGTAAATGAATATTTAAATAAAATAAAAACAAATAAATCAAATATAAAAATCCCAATCGTTGGGTTTGATTTTGATATAAATTCAATAGAGGATGAGCTATTAAAAAATATAATTGAAAGAGCCATTGAAGAAGAAAAAATAAATCCAAGAGATTTCATAATAAGCCAGATGCCGGAACTTACTTCTGAAGGCAACTTTAGAGATTTATTT
>CAYIKX010000104.1:0-4797 GCA_964364025.1 uncultured Methanosarcinales archaeon | reverse complement strand
TGATTGCGTCAAGAATCCCCCGCAATTCATGGATTTGTTGTAAAAGATTATTGTCTTTGTGCTGGAGCCGAACATTGCTTGAATAAGCGAAGATGAGAAGATGAGAAGCATGACAGATGAAATGAGCAATACTACAGGAGTGGATTTTCTTTTTCTCAGCGGCCTGTAAACAAGCCAGTTGGTAAGCTGAGTTGCTACAACAGCTATTGCAATTGTCAAGATTGCTGACAATATGTAATTTGAACCAATCTTGGTAAAAAGCCAGAAAAAAGCATAAGCTGCAATCGTCATTATCGCGCCATGCGAGAAATATTGGAACTTGATGACATAATATACCAAGGCAAAACCAGAGGCAGCCAAGGCATAAATTGCTCCTGCAATCAAGCCATTAATTATAAGCTGTGGGAGTATTTCTAGTAAAGGCATTTTATTTATTTTTTATTTATGCTTATTTAAAGTTATTGCTATAAAAATAAAAAGAATTAGAAATTATTCAAAATTTACTTTAAGGTTATTAACTCGCCATTCTTTATCTGTTTCACGGAAAAGTCAAGTACAACATCTCCATTTTGGTCGATGCTAACCTTGCCTACTGCTCCGTCAAAATCCTTTACATTATACAAGTAATCCCTTATCTTCTCGCCGTCATAACCGTTTTTCTCGATTGCGTCAGCTATCAAGTACACTATGTCGTAAGCTGCGCTCATGAATGCCGGGAATGGTGCTTCTTCCTTAGCCTCTGCCTTGTATTTTGCCAGAATTGGTGCTGCCTTTGGCGCCTTGTCGTCAAACTTTTGCTCCACTCCTATCATACCGTCAACATCAGCGGCATTCTCCTTGACAACGTCTCTTCCAATCATTACCTCTGCTGTTAGTAATTGATGCTTAACGCCAGCTTCATTCAATTGTTTGACAAGCAATACACCTTTTGCCTTTGTCTGTGGAACTAGGTAAACTACATCAGGGTTTGCTGCCTTGACTTTTGTGACTTGCGTCCTGAAATCAGTGTCTTCGGGATTGTATGTTTCATCAGCAACTATTTCTCCTCCAAGCTTTACAAAGTTTTCCTTGAAAACCCTTCTCAAGCCTTGCGAATAATCAGTTGCTTCTGACACTACAGCAGCTTTCTTTGCCTTTAAATCGTTAAATGCGTAATTTGAAGCAACTACCCCTGCAAAAGCATCACTTGGGCTTAATCTGAAAACAAAGTCTCCGCCTTTTGTTGTGATATCTGGAGATGTTGCGCTTGGCGATATAACAACAACTTTATTATCATTTGCAATAGGAGCTGCACCCAAAGTTTCTCCTGAGCATACGCCGCCAATAATGACTTTGACTTTGTCAACATTAATCAGCTTTTGAGCAGCTGCATTTCCGTCTTTTGGATTACATTTGCTGTCTTCGTAAATAACCTCAATCTTCCTGCCATTTACGCCGCCTTTTGCGTTAATCTCATCTACTGCATACTTTGTTGTTTTTTGAATTGGAATTCCATAAGCAGCAGCATCGCCTGTTAAAGGATACATTACACCGATTTTGTAAGAGCCGACTAATTCTTTCTTTTCTTCTCCTCCAGTTAGCACTTGTTGTTGAACTGCACATGCTGTTAGAATTAATACAAATAAAGTTAGAATCATCAATATTATTTTTTTCATGTTAAGACCACCCCAAGCACCATTATTTACAATATGGAATTCCACTATGTATTTAAAAGTTTCGGTGAAATTTTTGGGTTTTTGTGTAAGAATAGTGGTGAATTTATCTATCATAGTGTCTTTCATTGAATTGTTAAAAACAAGTGCCGAGTAAACGAAAGCTTTTTATATAAGTTAGTATATACGTATATATACAATGGAAACAAAAATTGTCCAAAGATTTGGGAATAGTGGACATGTGGTACTGCCAAAGGAATATGTAGGCAAAAGAATAAGGTTTGTAGCAAAGCCTAAGACTTTGGAGGACATAAAATCTAGGATATTAGAGATACTAAAACCGTATTCAGAGAACATACTAGGTATTTATTTGTATGGTTCTTATGCTAGAAACGAGCAAACTATTGAATCTGATGTAGATATTTTGGTTATTGCAAATACTAAATTAAAGATAGTTGATAAAATTGAAGATTATTCTATTATTTCAGTTACTATAAAAGAATTAGAGGATACATTAAATAACAATGCTGTTTTAATCCTTCCAATATTAAAAGAAGCCAAAACTATAATTAATCCAAGCTTATCAGAAAAATATAAAGAATACAAATTTACAAGGAAGAATACAAAGTGGTTTATAGATAGTTCTATAAGAGCTTTGGAATTAAATAAAAAAGGCTTGACATTGGATTTTGAAATAGGAAGTCTTGTTTATTCATTAATGTTGAGGATTAGGGGTTTATTGATGATAAAAATAATGCTAAATGATAGGTTATATTACAAATCGTTGTTATTTAATCATCTCAAAAATAATGGCTTTTCAGAAGATAAAATTGAAGAATTGTACAGAATTTATAGTACTGAAAGAAATGACATTAAAATAAGAGAAAGTAAAATAATAAAAAAGAAAGATATAGGGGTGTTATTGATTACAACAGAAAGATTACTAAAAGATATCAGAGTTCTATTGAGATGAGCAAAAAGAAATACAAGAAAGGTATCGAAAGTATAGAAAAGCAGATAGATATTCACAAAAATATTAAACTGCAAAGAGCTAAAGAAGAAGGAAATATAGAATTAGCAAGCTACTATGAAAAAGAAATTAAAAGGTTAGAAGAGCAGTTAAGAGAAAAGGAAACAAAGTTATTGCCTAGGAGTAAAAGGCTAAAATTGAGAAAATAAACTGATTTTGTCAAATGTTACATCCATTGTATTAGCGAAGCTGAGAAGAGAAACCCCATTTTCGAGTGTAGAATTCGTTAGTAGTTAGGCGAAACTTTTTAATTAATGAGTATTTTGAGATGGATAGAGAGAAAGAAGTGTTAAAAGAAAAATTGTAGTAAACTAGAAGCAACTTGATTTTAAGGTATGCTAAACTAGAGGCAGTTTCCGGTAAAAAAGAGACCTATAAAATTTTTATTTGGCCATCTGTAACCAATTTAGCAAGTTGTAATTCATCTCTTCTATCTGGGTAATAATCACAATAAGAAATGACTCTTGGGAATGACGATAAAAATGGCGATAGATATTCTGCTATTTGAGGAGGCAACAAAATCCTACCCAATTCAGCAGTTCCTTTTCCAGTTAATAATCTTTTTGTAATATCTTTGTCCAACGTCACTGGGCAAAAACATACTAGGCAAATATAATTCATCCCACGCCATCCAGGGTAAGTATGAGCTAATATCTTAAAATACATTGCCTGCATAGAGCCAAAATTCCCATGAGCAACAATATCTCTTCTTCCTTTCTCATCAGCAAAATGGTTTACTGTAAAATATTGTGATTGGTTATTATAAATTTTTCCTCTTATTGCCAAAAGCGGGCAATTCTCATCACTAAGAATATCTATATTTTTGCCTTTTATCCAAAATTGAGTAACATAACCCTGCGTTTCACCAATAATTACAGCTCCAATTGCATTTCCTTCGGACTCATAATAGGGACCTGCTATATGTTTTAAAGGTAATCCAGATATCCACCAGTGCTCATCTATTTTTCTATCATCTATATTTCTCATATAATCAATCTGTTGTGCCACGCCAGTTTCAAGGGGATTATCATTCAATGGACCACCATATCCTCCTTTAGAATATGCCCCATCCCCAAGTATTCTGCTCATATTCATTCTAATTTTTACATCACAACCAACTGTGTGTAAAAAGTCCTAATCCTTAAACTTCTTATAAATATTCTCAGCCGTTCCCAAGTACTTTAAAATCTTATGTCTGGGCTTTCCTTTTACATAAACAGTTTCTGCTATGTAATAATAGATTCTTATACCCATTACTTTTTTGAATTTTCTTTTCAAAACAAACATATTTTAATAGTAACTTAACTTATATATAAAGATTTATATTTTATAGTATAGAAAAAAGCAAATACTAGTTCATTAATTAGTAGTAACTTATTATGCCGAAAAAAAGAAAAAAGGTAATGTGGTGGCACAAGGATTACAAGCGTAGAAAGAAGAAGAAAAAAGTTTACAAGAAAGATGAGGCACGATATAATCTCATTCAGGAGAATGAGATATTCATATTTCTGCAATATCTGCCCATGGCTGCTTTATTTGTGTGTAAAAATGAAACTTTATGGAAAGGAGAAGGGAGGCCCCCATGTAATCTGAAAGACATAGTTATTTGCTTAGCCATTCAACAGTATTTTGGCAAATCGCTAAGAAGAAGCATGGGCATAATCAGATTTGTTACAAGAGCCGCACTTATATCGGTAGCTATACCATGCTTCAAGACTCTCGATAATTATATGAATAATCCATTAATCAAGCCTTACCTTACGGCAGTCATTGAAATAACGTCCAAACCATTAAGCGAGCTTGAGAGGTTCTTCGCTACCGACAGCACTGGAGAAACTACATCGACAGCTTCAACATGGTTTAACATACGCTCAGGAAGAACAATAGAGAAAAAAGACCATATCACAGTGCATATAACAACCGGAATTTTTCTTAATGCAGTAACTGCCGTTACTGTGAATGCTTATGAAGGAGAGGACAACCTTATTTTTAGGAAACATAATCAATTAACTGATAAGAACTTTACTATTGAAGAGCACAGTGGAGACAGCAAGTATCTTTGCAAAGAGAATTGTGAAGAAGTTGAGTCTGTTGGAGGTGTGCCTTTCTTCAGAC
>CAYIKX010000103.1:0-4806 GCA_964364025.1 uncultured Methanosarcinales archaeon | reverse complement strand
AACAGCATAAAGTGTTTCTGTGCGTTTTAACCTATCAGTTTTCCATTCCCCTTCAAATCTAGAGCTTGTAGCTTCTTGAACTGCAAAAGCATTGGCGTCAGTTGGTCTATTCTTCTCGACCAAATGTTCTAATGAGAAACCATTTGGTGTCCTAAACATTGCAATAGGTTCTCCTATAGCTACAACCTGCACGGCTTTTCTATCTCTAGTAAACACACCATTATCATATTCGAGTTTTACTAAATCCATTTATATTCACCTACCAGTTGGCTAAATTGGTTCACTTTATAAATTTTTGTGTTTTGACTACTTGCTAGTAAATATACCGAACCCTTCTTTAACACTTTAAACCAAAAACCCATATTTTTATAAACAACGGAAATTTCCAAAAATTATGAGAAAATTAAACCTTCCAAAAGAAAGGACTTTCATAGGCCCGGCTCTGCTCTGGAAAAGGATTGCTGCCTTTTTCATAGACATTATAATAATAAATTTGATAATTTTGTTTCCATTCAGGGCATTATTCCGGAAAATCATTCCAAAGGACTATTCCTTTTCAGAAGCATACAAATTTCTGGGCAGCAGCACAAATTATTCGGGATTTTTGGCTTCGGTTTCTTTTGTGATATCCATCCTGGTAATTTTATATTTTTTCATGCTGGAAAATAAATCGCAGCAAACCATTGGAAAAATGCTTATGAAAATTTATGTTGCGAGCAATGCAAATAACTTGAAGAAATGGCAGTTGTTGATAAGAAACCTTGTCTTTATTCCATTGTTCCCTTTTGTTTTATTGTGGATTTTGGATCCATTGTTCATGTTTTTCACAAAATCAAACCAGAGACTGACAGAAATATTGAGCAAGACAAAAGTAGTGGAGAAATACAGCCTGGAGCAATAAATTTAATATTTTAAGCTAAAGTTTGATATACTGGTTGGTTTTAGCAATGAAAATGACATCCCAGCAAAAAATATTCTTGCTAAGAGTTGATGTTCTGGAAAGCAATATACAAACCTCTATGAAGACGCAGAATGTAACGCCTCAGGAGGTTATCGGCTTTTTGGAAATGGCAAAAGACCAGATACTTGACAACTTGAAGCAGGGAAGAAAGGATATTTTCCAGGCATTCAAGAAGGATGATGAGGAATAAATTGGAAAAAGCTCAACAAAATTTCAGGTGGGGTTATGCAATATATGTTTTATTATTGCTAAGTGTGCTTGGGTTTATAGCAGTTGCAATGCTCTCATTGTTTGCTGGGGTTTATGTTGAATCGTTAAGCGGCAATGTGTCGTTGATTCCAATAGAAGGGGTGATTTTGGGGACCAAAGATTCGCAATTTCTTTTTGAGAGCATTACATCGTCTCCGGAAACAATAGAATTCATAGAAAAAGCTGACAAAAATTCGAACATTAAGGCGATTATATTGGAAATTAACAGTCCCGGCGGCTCAGCTGTCGCTTCAGAAGAAATAGCAAATGCTGTGAAAAAAACTAACAAGACAACAGTTGCATGGATTCGGGAAGCAGGCGCGTCAGGCGCTTATTGGGTTGCTTCCTCTGCCGACCATATTGTTGCAAACAGGGTTTCAATCACGGGCTCAATTGGCGTTATCGCCTCTTATCTGGAATTTCCAGGATTATTGGAGAGTTACAATGTAACTTACAGGAGATTAGTTTCCGGCAAGTACAAGGACATTGGAAGCCCTTACAGGGAGATGACTCCAGAAGAAACAGCAATATTCCAGCAAAGCCTTGATGAGATAAGGGACTATTTTGTAAGTGAAGTGGCTAAAAATAGAAAAATGAGCAAAAAGGATGTTGATAAGATGGCAAACGGCTTATTTTATCTTGGAGCACAGGCAAAAGAGCTTGGCTTAGTTGACGAGCTTGGCTCCAAGGATGAAGTAGTCAGCTACATTGAGCAAAAAGAGGATATAAAAGCAGATATTGTAGAGTACAAGAAAGAAAAGACTTTGCTCGATATCTTAAGCGATGTCCTGAGCAAGCAGTCATTTTTTGCTGGAAAAGGAATTGGAAGCGCCTTGTTTGACAAAAAGGCTGTATCAACTTTAAGCATTACAACTTAATTTTATGTATAAACATATATTTCAATTATTTAAAAAAATAATTGGTGTTGTATTTATACTGGCAGGCATTATTTCGGGATTTATACCTATTGTGCAGGGCTGGCTTCTTATAGTGGCTGGGTTGCTTATTCTTGGCGTGAAAAAAGAAACAATCAAAAACTGGGCTATGGCAGCTAAAAAATGGAGTAGGAAGCTGAAGTTTTGAAATTGTATTTTAAAAATCAATAATAAAAAAATTAAAGTTTATGAAATTTTATTTTTCTTAGAAATTCTTTTGGTATTTTAGATTTTCTTCATTATATACATCTTTTCTTACCTGCCTGCAGAATTCAATTAACTTTTCTTTATTGTAATCTTTTTCTTTAATCCTTTTTCCTAAAATTCTTAATGCTAATAAAAGTTCTTCTTTATTATTTCTTTTTTTGACGAATTTATCTTTATTTCCCATGCTCTATGAATCTCCTCATCCTGTGCACAAAGTCTTCTGCAGTTTTGTAATACCTGTCAAATTCTTCTCCCTTGATTTCAACAATCTCCCGATGAGTTACCATCTTCATCAAATGGTAGAAATTCCTCATTGTGGTGACATACTTGTGCTCAAGCATTTTTCTTTTGACTAATTTCTGCTCCATCAAGTCAGCGACGTGCTCTGGAGTTGGTGGAATTTCGCCTATCTTCATCAATGCCGCATGGGCTGCGTCAATCACTGCCCAGTACAAGTCAATTACTGCTTGTAACAAATGCCATTTGGAATTATGCAGAGTGTTAGGAGCTCTTGTATAATAAGTCCATATACTTTCTTGTGTTGGCCTTATCCTGCCTCTTTTCAGCAATGCCTGCATGGGGTCAAAAAATCCTGAATCAATTAGGGCAACCCCGTCCCTTAACAGGTTAATGGCAATTGGGTCCCCATTTCTCATATATTCCCAAAATGAAGTGAACCTCATGGTTGTAATGTGCAGCTTGGTGGAAATCCTGACTATGGCTTTTTGAACAATTAGCCTGTAAGCTTCAACAACTTCAGGAGACATATTCATTATTAAATCGTCGATAATCACCAGAATATCTATATCTCCACCAGGGGCTTTTGTCCTTCTTGCAGTCGAGCCGAAAATGACAACTGCCCTTATTAGGCTGCCAAGCTCCTTGTAGATTTCATTGGCAAACCTGTAAGCAGTGTCGATATCCTCTTTATAATAGCGCTCAAGGTTAGGATGCTCTTTCTTAGGAATATCAAATTTCATAACAAACCCCTTTTTTTATACGAATTAGTTTATTTGTTTATAAAATTATTGTTATAGATTTAAAAGGTTTTGTTGTAACTCGAAAATTAAAAATAATTTTGGAGTTCCCAAAAAGCTTTGCTTTTTTAGGAGTTTAGAAATAGCGACAATAAAAATAGAAAAAATCTATTCCTCGTATTCAGCAACTTCTTGCATGCCAGCGGCTTTCTTTCCTTCTTCCTTTGCCGGTTTTGGGCCCCTGTATATATAGGCAAAGTTTGGAACAGCTGCAATCCAGTTCTCCCCAAAGCCTGCAATATCGCCTTCAATTGCATCACAGGTCTTCTTTAATTTGTTAATAGCCCTTTTCAGCTCAACCAGGTCCTTGTCTTTCAATGGCTTTATGTTTATCAAAGCTATTGTGCGGCCATCTCTTAATGCATCAAGTATCGGCTTGATGTGCTCAAATTCCTCAATCACAAAGGGCCTCACCATCAATCTTGATTTTGTATCCTGCACGCTTTCATTGCCAAGCTCAACATAGCCCTGCCCGGATTCTTCAAACATATCAGAAGAAGAGCTACTGCCCAATTTTTCCTTTATTTTGCTTAAAAATCCCATTAAAATCACCTTTTATTTAATTTAATATTTTTATCCAATTTCCTGTAAGTCTGCACATATATAAATCTTTCTATTCTGATGAGTAGTAAAAGAAAATGTTTAAGGCAATTTTTACCAAAACCTTTTTATAATAGCCAAAGTTTCAAATCATGCAAAAATGGTGCAAAGAAAAGGCGGCTTAAGAAGAAAAACAAGGTATAAATTCAGAAAAGAGAAGAGGTCTAGAGGCAAGATCAGCCTTACGAGGTATCTCCAGTCCTTCAATGCCGGCGACAGGGTTTTTCTTAGCTTAGAATCAGCTGTCCAAAAGGGAATGTATCATCCTCGTTTTATGGGAAAATCCGGAATTATAGGCACCAAACGGGGGAGTTGCTACGAGGTCATAATAAATGATTTAGGCAAGGAAAAAAAGCTAATAGTGCATCCAGTGCACTTGAAGAAGGCTTAAAAATGACAGACATGCAAATTATTTCAGAAACGCCAATTAACATCTACCAGCTGAAGAAAGAGCTCGAAAAAATAAAAAAAAGGGACAACGAGCTCAATTTCAGGACCAACAAGACAGAAGAATACCTGAATCAAGTTGCAGCGCTTAAGAATGCTGAAGAACTTTTTGATAAGATTATGAAGCTCAGCATACCAAGGCTTAAAGAGCAGCATATGCACAAGATTATGGACATAATGCCAACGACATTAAATGAACTTAAAGTTGTCCTTCAGGGCTACACAATTACCCTAAATAACGAGTCAATGAAAAAGATTATTGACGCAATAACAGAATTCTTGGAGAAAAAGTAAGCTCATTAATCTCAAATTACTAGCGGCTTGTTTGCAAGTTAACTCGTAATTAGAAAGATTTAAGGGGCTTTAGCCC
>CAYIKX010000102.1:0-4845 GCA_964364025.1 uncultured Methanosarcinales archaeon | reverse complement strand
TAGCGTGGTTTTGGACACTACAAAATTCCACTTATTTATGGGTAGTTTTTGAGCATCGGGAAAATGCACAGCATTTTCAAGATCCCAAAAATCTTTGATTTTTGCGACATCCAAATTCCATGCAATATCTAGCTATATGTAAACCACTTGTCAAAAATTCCATTAATATATGAAAAATACATGGAATTTTTGAGCATGCTCAGAAATCGCAACTATTTAAAATGCATATTGCGATTTCTGACATATGAAACATAAGTGGAATTTTGATGTTTAAATATGGATTATGTTTCTATTGTGGTAATGAAGCCACAATCTGTAAAAACGATATGTAAGGCTTTACAAGAGCTAGGGTTTGAATTTGCTAGACAAAGAGCAGTCATCTTCGCTTTGTTCATCCAGATGGCAGAAAAACAACTGTACCATCACATTCTGGAGAGGATATTGGTCCTAAGCTTTTGAATAAAATAGCAAAAGATATAGAAATTGATAAGGAGGAATTTGAAAATTTATTAAGCGAACAATAATTTAGATTTTTGGAATGGAACTTCAACTTCCTTTATATCAACCCTCCTTATAACGGGGGTATTATCTTCCAAGCATAAGGCGATTACTTCTTTTACCCTTTTCATTAACTCTCTTTCATTCTTGGCTTGAGTATGGCAGCCTTGGAGTTCTGGCACATCTGCTACATAATAGCCATATTCGTCCTTTTCAACAAGAACTTTGAACTTCATTACTTTTAGTTTAGATTTCTTAACCATAGTTTCTTTAACGGAGTGATTAAATATAAATGTTTCGGTATTTTTTGTGCAAATTGACCTTTGTTGTGCAAAGCCAAATAAAAAGATACTTTTTTAAACCCATTATTCTTCCATTTATGTATTACCCGTCATACTGCTTCGGCAGGAGGGCTTAAATGGAGAAAGAAGAATTACAGTCAGCATTGCAGAAAGCAAAGGATATTTCTGAGAAAAGAAACTTTAAGCAAAGCTATGACTTAATCATAAATCTGAAAGGCCTTGACCCAAAAAAGCCAGAACATCAAGTGGATGCTTTTATAACCTTGCCCCATTCAAAAGGAAAAAAGGTAAAGGTATGCGCTTTAGTCGCAGCGGAGCTGGAAGGGCAGGCAAAGGAAATTTTTGATTTTACCATATTATCTGATAACTTTGACAAATATAAAGATAAAAAAGAGACAAAAAAGATTGCAAACAACTTTGACTTTTTTATAGCACAGGCTAATATAATGCCTAAAGTTGCAACAGTATTTGGAAGGGTATTTGGACCTAGAGGAAAGATGCCAAACCCTAAATCTGGCGGGGTAGTTGCGCCTAATGCAAACCTTAAGCCGTTATATGAAAAGCTGCAAAGGACTGTAAGAGCAACAACAAAAAACGCGCCGTTATTACAATGCAGTATAGGAACAGAAGACATGAATAATAATGATGTAGTCGAGAATGCCCTAACTGTATATAATACTGTATTGCCTCTTCTGCCTAATGAAAGTCATAATGTAAAGAATGTTTACATCAAGCTTACAATGGGGAAACCTGTCAAAATAGGAGAAAAAATAGAGGTAGCTAAGGAAACAAAATAAGTTAAAGATGTTAAATTAAATATAAATCAAAGTAAAGATAACTAAAATCAAAATGGAACAGGTACAAGCGCATGTTGCACAGTACAAAAAGGATATTGTAAGTAATCTCGTCAATTTGATTAATGAGTATCCCATTATTGGAGTTGTCAATATGGAAAACCTGCCTGCCCCTCAGCTGCAGATGATGAGGGCCCAATTAAGGGGCAAATTTCTGATTACAATGACCAAAAGAAGGCTTATAAGGCTAGCTTTTGAAGAAACAAAATCAAAAAAGAAAGGATTGGAAAAGCTTGAATCTCATTTAGGTGGTGAGCCTGCTTTGATATTCACAAAAGAAAACCCGTTCAAATTAAGCAGGACATTGCAGAAAAGCAAAAGTCCGGCGCCAGCAAAAGCAGGCCAAATAGCTCCAAGGGATGTTGTTGTAAACAAAGGAGCAACTTCATTTGCGCCTGGCCCGATCATTGGGGAATTATCGCTTGCGGGCATAAAAGCAGGAGTGGAAGCTGGCAAAGTAGCAATTAAGGAAGATACTATTGTTGTGAAAGCCGGAGAAAAAATAAAGCCAAAGGTTGCCGAGATTCTGACAAGATTGGGCATTAAGCCAATGGAAGTCGGATTGGACTTAGTGGCTGTCTATGAAAATGAAATTATTTATGAAAAAAATGTTTTATCAATTGACGAAAATGAGTATAAAAGAAGATTGGCAAACGCTTCAAGATGGGCATTCAATTTGGCATTTAATACTGGTTATCCGACAAAAGAAACAATAAGATTGCTCATAGGAAAAGCACATAATGACGCTAAAGCGCTTGGAATTGCACAGAATATTTTTGATAAAGGAATTGTCGAAATTTTATTAGGAAAAGCGGAACAGCAGATGTTAAATCTAAAAAACGCGGGAAATATACAAGTTGTTGAAAAAGCACATGTTGATAAAGAAGAAATCAAATCAAAACCTGAAGAAGAAACAAGAAAAGCAGAATCAGCTGAGATAAAAGCCCCGACAAGAGAGGAACTAGAAGCAAACATAAAGATGAGGGAAAAGCAAAGGGAAGTAAAGGAAGTTGAAAAAATATACCATGAAATTCATAAAAAGGCTATTGAAGAACAAGATAAAAAATAATTAATAATAATTTTATAAAAATAAATCAATAAAAAACTTTAAAATAAAATATGGAGGAATTAAAATGGAATATGTGTACGCAGCTATGTTGCTTCACAAAGCAGGGCATAAGGTAGATGAAGCTAGCGTGAAGAAAGTGCTTGAGGCAGCTCATGTAAAAGTAGACGATGCAAGAGCAAAAGCGCTTGTTGCAGCTTTGGAGGGAGTAAACATAGATGAGGCAATTGAAAAGGCAGCTATGCCTGTTGCAGTAGCGGCTGTGCCAGCAGCATCTGGAGCTGAGCACAAGCATGAGGCCAAGGCTGAGCATGCAAAGAAAGCGGCTGAAGAGAAGAAGTCAGAGGAACAGGCTGCTGCAGGCTTGGGCGCGTTATTTGGATGAACACTTTAATTTTTTTATTTTTAGTGTCTCCAATAGCTCAAATGGATATTCAATCTGTTTAAGATTTAGCAGATTTTGGTAATCCTTATTCCAAATTTTCGTTATCAATTTCATGACATCAAGCAAAGAGCTAGTTGAGGAACTGAACAGGAATAAGGCGGAAGTATCCAAATTAAGAAACACCCTTAATGAGCTTGACAAGGAAAAAGAGTCATGCTTTAAAAGCAGGGAAGAATCATCTAAAAAAATAAGAGATTACATACAAAAAATAAAAGATAATAAAGCTAAAAGAGATTCTTTAACGCAGGAAGTAAAAGAATTAAAGTTAAAGAGGGGCAACATAAATAAGAATATAACGCCAAAGTTAAGCGATCTTGGTAAATTGAGGAAAGAAAAAGATGAGCTTCTAAGATCATTGAATATAAGGGAATCTTCTCCCAGGATTAAACAGCATATTGAAAAGCTGGAATTTAAGATAGAGACGGAGGCAATTTCTTTTGATAAGGAAAAAGAATTAATGAAAAAGATAAAGGAACTGAAAAAAATGCAGGATAATGCGAGCTTCCTTGACGAGGCAAACAAAAAAATCAGGCAAGTTTCCGATGAAACAAGAAAAATGACAAAAGAAGCCAATGAAGCCCATAAGTTAATACAGGAAAAGGCAAAGCAAAGCCAGGTTTTGCATGAGGAAATATTAAAAATTTCGGCAGAAATAGATAAAATGAAGGTTGAGGAGGAAGAATCATTCAAGAAATTCTCCGATTTCAAGAAAAAATTCAATGAAGTGAATGAGCAGTTAAAAGATAAATTAAAAGATATTAGTATGGTTAGATTGCAATTAGATAAAATAAACTTCGAAAAAAAAGAAAAAAAGAGACAAGAGCAGGAATCATTCCTAAAGTCAAAAGAAGAAGCTGTGAATGAGAAGATAAAAAGAAGGGAAAAATTGACTACAGAGGATTTGCTGGTGTTTCAGAAATTTGGGAGAGAGTAAATAATTAGATTTTTTCCAGCAAAATGTTCCAGCCTATATTGCATTTCATCGGTTTGATAAAAATAATTTGAAAATTTTTCCATTTTTTAATTTCTCTTAATAAATCTGATTTAGTGTTCCATCTTGAGAAAAAATATTCCTTACCTCTCCTATCACAAAGCTTTATACCTTTTTCTTCACCTTCATAAAACTCTACATGAAGATTTTGTGGTGGTTTTAAGACATTTTCGTAAAATTTGATTCTTCTCGTCTATAGTTTTCATTGATAAATTACTATAAGAATATGCAGTAACTATAAGTACTCCTTCGTCTTTGAGTAGATCGCACGCATGAATCGCCCACTTTAACCGAATACTATTGGGAAAATTAAATAATGTATTGAAAGATATTCCTACAACTTTATATTTGCCTTTGTGTTTTCTATTTACTATCTTTGTTGCATCAGCATAAAAGACTTTCAATTTCCGCTTTTTACAATGGCTGATGAAAAATCTATCATTATCGAATCCGTAAACATTAAAACCTTTTCTTGCAAGAACATCTAAAATTCTGCCACTTCCCATGCCCATTTCTATCAAAGCATCACCTTTATTCAAATATCTTTTGCATGTATCAATCCAGAAATCCATTTCTTCATTTTCGAATTTATTCATTATTGGGAAAATTCGTTTTCGAAGTATATTCTCTGTTCTGATAAAAACTTCGTATGTTTTTTAGTACTTAGGATATATCCTCCCATAAAATAA
>CAYIKX010000101.1:0-4847 GCA_964364025.1 uncultured Methanosarcinales archaeon | reverse complement strand
AAAAAATGACAAAAGAAGTTTATGTTTGTGAAGCATGCAAAATGGTATATGCCAAAAAAGAATTGGCAAAGAAATGCGAAGACTTCTGTAGAAAGTATAGTAGCTGCAATACAGAAATAACAAAGCATTCAATTGGAGAAGTAAAATAGCGGGGGGGTTTAAATGAAACTAAACAACGTAAATTTAGACAAAGCAGGCGCTTTTGTTGAAGAAGTTAAAAATGACAAAAACAAAGCAATAAAGGTAAAGAGAGTTGAAGGCAGTTGGAATTTTAGTGATGGAAAATCACAGTTTGCATCAACTTTAGAGCACGCAAATGGCTCAACAGTTGTAGAAGCAGATGCTCCGCCATTTTTAGGAGGCAATGGCATAAAACCAGATCCTGTGCAATACTGCTTGTTTGGATTAGCAGCTTGCTTTGCCCAGACATTCGCCTCTATAGCAGCAGAGAAAGGTGTTGAATTAAAAAAATTAAAAGTAGCTGCTGAGAACAAAGTAAATCTATCAAAAGCGCTAGGATTAGGCAATGAGCCGATTGTAGAGAGAGTTAAATTATTTGTAGAAGTTAGTGACATTGAGAAAGATAAGATAAAAGAAATAGAGCAATTGGCTAAGGAAAGATGCCCTGGAGTTTATTGCCTTACAAACCCTATAAAGCTGGATATAGAAGTAAAACAAATTTTCCAAAAATGAAAATAGGCATAATCCTAAACACAAACGAAGCTGAAACTGTATGGAACTGTTTTAGGTTTGGCAATGAAGCTCTGGCTAAAAGTCATTCTGTAAAAATATTCTTACTTGGGAAAGGGGTTGAAGCTGAAAATATTAAAGATGACAAATTCCCTTTTCTGGAAGGAACTGTTAAGAAATTCTTGAAAAACAATGGAGTTATTTTAGCTTGCGGAGCTTGCTTGAAATTAAGAGGAGACGAAGAAAGCAAGATTTGCCCTATTTCTACAATGGAGGAAATGCTAAAAATAGTTGAGGAATCAGACAAAGTCGTAACATTTGGATGAATGGCAATTTAATCTTTTATTTGAATATTTTGTCTGTAATTAATCAAATCTAAAACAACAACCTTTTTAAATCAACTTCTTATACTATTTGTCAAAAATGACAGAAAAAGCAGTATGCATTTCATGCAAGAAAAGGATTTCCAATACAATTGGCTCTACAAGATTCATGTGCCCTAAATGCGGCAAAGTTGAAATAGTAAGATGCTATCATTGCAGGGAAATAGCTGCAAAATATAAATGCCCAAGCTGCAGCTTCGAAGGGCCGAATTGATTCTTCTGCTAAAATGGCACAAGTTGTAGTAACTTTAAGAATTATGCCTCAAAGCCCCGAGGTGAATTTATCCGAATTGGAAGGCAAGGCAAAAGAAGAAATAGTAAAATTCTGCAATGCCAATGAATTCAAGACAGAAATCCAGCCAGTAGCCTTTGGCTTGAACGCATTGAATATATTTTTTGTCATGGACGAAAGCATAGGCAGCACTGAGAAGCTTGAAAATAAAATAAGCCAAATTGAAGGCGTAGAGTCTGTTGAAGTTACTGATGTGAGAAGGGCAATAGGCTAGCCGAATAATACCCACTCCAGCCCTGTTGGTGCTGCCTGCCAGACTCCTCCTATTGCAACAACAGAGCCTGTCCCAGTCCTAACGCAAAGTGTTTGCCCTGAGAACACTGGTGTCACCTCTATATCAGCAAAAATGCAATCTTCTTTTTGTACTTCATTTACAGGCTTATTAATCACATTTATCTTTGTAGGAGTTAGTGTAGTAAAATGGACATATGTATCATACCTTCTTGAAAATAGGTCGCTTTCTGATGTTCTTATCTCTGTAAACTGCATGCTGTCAAAATCATAATACATAGCAAAGCTGCTTAAGTTAATCTTGTTAAGCTTAGGCATTGATATATCTTTAGGCGCTTCATCTTCCAGTTTTTCTGGTTCCTTTTCTTCAACAATTACAGGCTTTAATGCAGCATCAATCTCTTCTGTTCGCCCGACTTTTATATTAACTGCTTTTTTGAAATCAGCATAGCCTTCTTTTTTGATTGTTACTTCATACTGCCCAATTGGAATATTGTACAGGTTAACAGGTGTATCTCCCCTGTATTCTTCGCCAATGTACACCGCTGCCAAGCCTGGAGACGACTCAATAGCAAGAGCGCCTGTGTCAGCAGCTCCCTCTTCAGTTCCTGTAACAGGTTTTTCAGCTACTTTGCATCCAGCGATAAGCATGGAAAAAAGAGTTAAAAATATCACCATCTCCAGAGTATTCCTGTTCTTCATGCAAGTAAGCTATAATCAGCATATATAAAAACCTATTTATTTGTCAAAAACCACCAGTTAAATACTAGTAGCATTTGCTTATCGCAAACATGATTCGTGGTTCATCGAAAATCAGACAACTGTGAGCGAGTTCGCTTATCGAACGAAGCTCACTCGCAAATTCACTGATTTTCGGAGTGCTCGAAAATTTCCAATTTTCGACATTTTAATATTTTTATCAAATGATTAATTTCTATATCGCTCCTTATTCCTTCTCCCTTGAAGTGTGTATCACTGGCTTTATAGCCTGCTTTTTTTATTTTATTTTTCATTATTTCCTTTCTTGGCAAATTTTTAATATTGTTTTTTCTGCAAATATCATGCAAATCGTAAAATCCAACGGCATTAATTTTTGATTCTTCCTTTATTGTTTGTAAGAATCCAACCAGTTCCATATTTTCCCGAAAAATTTTGTTTTTTAGCGTATTTTTATATATTTTATCTGCTAAATTTTTGTCCCATAAATTACCAAGCCACAGTGGTCCAGCATCGTTAAAGAAGCCATGCAGTTTTAATATTTTATCAACCTTGTGCTTTCCTTTTTCATTTTTTAAGAAAGCCCTCATGTAATGCTCTTTTGAATACGAAAATATAGGAGTCAAAGCCTTGTCATACTGCGCAGCAACCAGTTGTATTTTCCTTATTAAAATCCTTAATCCAGTTTCATGCATTACTGCATTTTTTTTCGGCAAAGCCCAGTATTTTCTAATGCAGGCTCGTGGAAAAGTTCCGCATAATGCCGATGTATCAGTTGCAGTTACTGCAATAATGCCATCTCTTGCAAGCCTTAAAACTGCGCTATTTAGCAGAAAATTCGGGCTGCCAAAAGGATCTATATCTATGTAATCAAAGCCTGTTGAGTTTAACAGAAACAAATTGGCATCGCTGTTTTTTATTATGATTTCTGGATACTCAAAAATTTTTGATTTTTGAGTTCCAAAAAAGCTATGCTTTTTTAGGATATTTTTATATTGTATTTTATTTAACGTTAAATTTTCTTTTATTGATTTTATCGCGGCTTTGCTGTAGTCATTAATATATATTTTTTTAATTTTATCTTTATTTAACTCCTTCAAAAATCTTATGCTTCTAACGCCGCTTGCAGCCAAAGGATCTGCAATTTGTAAATTGTTTTTATTCACGCTATTTATCAATAAGACAGAAATATCCCTATTTAAGCTCATAATTGGATTATAGAAAACCCGCATTTCTTTTGACACTTTTTCTGCTTTGTGTATTCTTAATTTTACTGAGCCTTCATATACAATTGTTTCCATGGTAAATGATAAACCTTATTTTAATTAAAAATCTTCTCATTGCACAACGTTTAAAAATATACTATACTTACTTTGTTACGATTAAAAATGATGCGGCAATTGATAATAACAGTGATGGGCAATGTAGACTCTGGAAAAACCCAGTTGCTTGACGCAATTAGAAATACCGCTATTGTTGAATCAGAACCTGGAAAAATAACCCAATGCATAGGGTGCTCTAGCATACCATTAGCTACAATCAAGAGGATATGCGGCAATCTCCTTCAAAAGCATAAGCTGGAAATAAAAATGCCGGGCTTTATGTTTATAGATACGCCAGGGCATGCAGCTTTCACCAACCTGAGAAAAAGGGGAGGCAATCTTGCAGATATCGCCGTGCTGGTAGTTGACATTAATGAAGGCATAAAACTACAGACTCTGGAATGCATAGACATACTTAAGCAGTATAAAACGCCTTTTGTAATTGCTCTTAATAAAATCGACTTATTGCCCGGGTGGAGATCGAATTCAAAAGTAAATTTACTGGAAAACATACAAAAGCAAAATGAAGATATGCTTGTCCTTATTGAAAAAAAGCTTTATGAAGTTGTTGGCAGGCTGAGTGAGCTTGGCTTCAATTCCGAAAGATTTGACAGGATTGAGGATTATACAAAACAAATTGCTATTATCCCGATTTCTGCAAAAACGTCAGAGGGAATTGCAGAATTACTGATGGTGATGGCAGGCTTGTCGCAAAAATTTCTTGGGCAAAGCTTGAAAGTAGATGTCAAAGGCAATGCAAAAGGAACTATCCTTGAAGTCAAGGAAGAAAAAGGCCTTGGCACAACAATAGATGTTATTATTTATGACGGCTCTTTAAAGCAGAATGACACAATTGTTATAGGTTCTTTGCATGAACCAATTGTTACAAAAGTTAAAGCCTTGCTTGAGGCAATGCCTTTGTCAGAAATGCGGGATAAAAAGGCCAAATTCAAGCCTATGAAGGAAATAACGGCAGCAGCTGGAATCAAGATTTCAGCCCCTGATTTGGACAATGTAGTTGCAGGCATGCCTTTAAGAAGCTGTTTGCCGGATGAAGTTGAAAGGATAAAAGAAGAGGTCAAGAAAGAAGTTGAGGAAGTCCTTATAGAAACAGATAAGCAGGGAATTGTGATAAAAGCAGACTCTCTTGGCAGTTTGGAAGCTTTAATCAAGCTATTGAGGGAAAAAAATATTGAAATCAAAAAAGCCAGC
>CAYIKX010000100.1:0-5056 GCA_964364025.1 uncultured Methanosarcinales archaeon | reverse complement strand
TATAATCCCCTCGTCTTCAAGATAATTCACCCATTCCTGGATTACAGTTGTGCTTACCCCAAGCTCTTTTGCGGCATCTGTTAATGCAATTCTTCCCCTCTCTTTTACAATATTAACTAATTTATCAACTCCAGTCTCTATAACGCTGCTTTCTATAGCCATCTTGCTGAATTTTTGTTGTTATATGTTTAAAAATGTTATGGTTTTGTTTTAAAATATTTATGAATTTTTTTGGCAATTTAATAATTGTAAAATATGAGAGCGCTTCTTTTATGTTTCGCATGAAGCCTTATAAAATCCCAAATGGCTGCCGTCTAGTTTGAACCAGTCATAAGATTCCATACTTTCGATATTGCAATTGGCGGTAACCACAGTTCCAAAATAAATAAAATCAACTGCGCTTCTGTCCAGTGCAGGCAGTCCTTTGTCTATACGTTTTTGCGAATTCACAAGGCTTTCAATTCCATAAGGAGATGAACCTAAGTTATTTTCGAATCTCATCAAATAGCTTGGCGCATCGGTGTGCTCTACATAATAAGAATTAAGCGCATGCGTTGGTAATTGTGTTGCAAAATCTGATACAGTGGTCTTTCTTATTGTATTATTGACTTTCCCGTCATTATTAACTAAATACAATGGGTCTACAAATCCAGTTATATTCATTTTTTTAGTAAATGCCTTGTTTATCGTCCAAGATGCTGTATTTTTTTTATCACCAACATTTATTCTTAAATTTACTGAAATGTCGACAAGCCATGGAGATGAGTGACTTATTGTTACATCATTAATCGTGAAATCTAAGTTTATATCAGTTTTCTTTGCCTGATCTTTCATTTTTGTAGTCCAGTTAATAAAGGTGTTATTCTCCATTAGGCTCATTTTTTCAGAATTAATTGTTCCATATTGAAAAATTTCTTCAAAAGCGTTATTCAAGCTAGGTGTAGGTGGTATCGCAGGGTCGTTAAAAAACCTGTCATATTCCATCATATAATCCTCTAAACTTAATAAGCTCCTAAAACCAACTATGAAAATTGCTTTATCTATGTCTTTTTCCAAATCATTTATGAAATTGCTCATTGTATTTACCCTTACCTCAATAGGTTTCATTTCATCTTTTAGCTTATAACTTGTATAGACATTATAAGAAAGCAATACAACAATAGACAAAGCTATAGCTATAGTTGTAAAATAAAATGCTTTTTTGTTCATTCCCATACCCTGATCTCTACTATAATAGGCCCCCATAATGTTGGCGGCTTTTTTCTATCTGGTGAACTGCTTGTATACCCCTTTTTAATTCCGCTTATCATTTTCTTAGATGAGACTAAGGATTTTTTAATTGGAATGTCTCTTTTGTATACAAGCTCATTATCTATCCATATGCCCAAACCAGTATTATTTGATATCCAATTCTCTGTCACATTGCTTGCAGTCTTACTTGCATATTCCATATTATTATTAGCCCAGAACTCCCCAATCTGTTCTAATACACTGTTATCTAAGCTTGATATGGCTCCATCATTTATTAGGCCTTTAATGTAATTGTTATCTAGCTCGCCGACACTTACAGTTCCTAATATCCTAATTAAATCTTGGGATAAATAATTTAAACGTCTGCTAGGCTGTTCTCTTATGTAGAAAGAAGAGATAATTAAAATAAAAATAAGAATAATGCTTCCTGCAATGATACTATCAATTGTAAAATATAAACCTCTTTTTAATTCCATGAGTAAAGCACCATTTTTAATATCTTGGAATTATAGAAAATAAGTCTGTCTACTCTAACCAAATTGTCCCTTTTTATCTTGCTTATATCAAAAGGCAGGCATTTAGCTCCAATCCATTTTTTAATTGACGCTTTTAAATTCTCTTGAAAATTTCCCTTGAAATATGTTGCATCAAAATCGCTAAAGAAAAACACTTTGCCATTGCCATAAGACCATCTTGCAATAGCTATTTTATTGTTCAATATATCATCAAAGTCTATATCAGATTCGTTAAATCTTGCTATATCTGTAAAATCGACAGCTTGACCTGCATTTTCAACAGTAAAACCCTGATCAAAAATTAAACTTTGCTCTACTTCGAAGTTTAGAAATTCGTCTTGTCTTACAACAGTTGCTCTTTCTTGGGACGAAGACAATCCTTGACCCTTTTCAAAAGCAGCACCTACCATTTCTTTTTTTTGTCCACTAACCAATTCGCCAGATATCATAAGAAATCCACCAGAATCAACCCAAGATTCAGCAACAGGTTTAAAGGGATTATATTGATTACCAACGCTCCATTCAGGAGCTTCAAGCACTACAAAACCATAATTATTAATATTATTCCTCAAATCGTCTAGAGTAGCTCCGGGACAATCATCATCGTCTTTACAGTAAACATCAGAATTAAACTCATTTTCCATGAACGACTTTAAAAATTGATCATTATTATTGTCTTTGTAATAATAAGCAGCTTTTATGTCATATTTTACATCAATTTCCGGATAACCAGCTCCACAAAATCCCTCAACATTTGTTAAATTTCCACTTTCGTTCAAAAAGAATATAAAGTAATCATACATAGTTCCAAGCAGCTTTTTGCTTTTGTTGTAATTCATTTTTTCAAATTCATTGAACTTTTGATTGTTTATTTTATTGCCATTGTCTGTAAAGCCTACTCTGACAACATTATTTGAATTCCAATTACTTGGATATCCATCGCTAGTTAGGTGCAAAGAAATAGTTTCTGCATTTGCAAGTAAATTGTCCAAGCCATTGCCTTGATTAGATAAATTTTTTGTATAATTAAAATATATTATAATAAAAATAACAAATATCAATGTAGATACTGCAAAGTCGCTAAAAAAAGCCTGGGATTTTAATTTAATATTCATATTCGTTAATTAATGTATGTGACTCCATTGGTTTTTGTTATTGTGTTTGATTCTTTTTTCAAATAGCCTGTTATATTTAATATTCTAGTAGCAAATGTAATATTTGTGGTGTTTGTCCAAACCACTAATGTATTATTTACTATGGATATGTTGTAAGCCTTGTTATTTATTTTGTCTGGCAGTTTAAATTGCCTAGAATAACCATCCCCAACATTAGATGTTATGCTTATTTCATTTTGAATCTTTAATGCGACATCTTTAAGAAGGAGGAATTCTTTTGTTCCGTGCAAAGCCTTATTTTGGTTTATCGATTCGATAAAAATTATAGTTACAATTAATGCTAAACCAGAAAGCAATATAAATTCCATTAGTATTTGGCTCTTTTTTTGAACGAGCATCATTTGTTTATGCTATTTGTAAGATATTTTCACGCCTGTGCTGGTCGCATTTAATGTTATTGAGTATACGCCCCCCTTTACTGGTAACTTACCTGCTAGATCTACAGATGACACTTCTACAATCTCAGAAATACCGCTAATTGTGCTTACATTAAACACAACCTCTTTGTTGTCAAGACTTGCACCTACCACCTTACCAGGCATATAAACCTTAATAGTAGTTTGTGAAGGTTCGCCTAGAAAATAAACAGATTCAGCAGCATCAACAATTTTATTTGCAATTTGCTTTACCTGAGAGGTTATTATCTCATCACTTGAATTTGCCGTATAGCTATAATAGAGTATTATCAATGGAATACTCATTACCACTACAAATCCCATTATAAGCATGTACTCAACGCTAACCTGAGATTTCAAAGACATTTTATTTTTTCTTGGCTTTTTTAACTCTATGCAGATTTTTTGTTTTTTGGGATTTTTGTTTTATTATCTGCCCAATTTTTCTTCCATCTTCCTTAAACCCAAATTCCTCGCTTATCTTAAGCACCCTGAACGAAGCAACAATAAATGCTATGTACGCAAATACTATGAATATATACTCAGGATAGGTTGCAAGACCTTCCACGCTTATGTCAATGCCAATAATGCTTCTTGTGGTCTGCCATACTGAAAAAACTACTATGAAAGCCAGGCAGATTGCAAAATTGTCCATATACCTTTTTATAGAGCCCTCGCTTAACCTGTTTCTTGCCCTTGAAATCAAAAGCAGAGAAGCAATGCCAAATACAATTGTTGTAACTCCAACTAAAGCTATATGCACCATTAAGATTCACCTCCTAAATCAATTCTAGCATCAGAAAACTGGGTTAATTCATCCAGCAAGGATTGCTCAGTTTCCTTCTCAAGCGTTATAATAATTCCCTTTATTTTCCATTCCCTCATCTTTCCTGCTAAAAAGTGAACAAATCTTGCTACAGTTGCAGGCTTGTTAAAGATAGCTAATGTGTTTAAGGAATCGAAAATAAGAAATTTATCTGGAGTTGGCAGTGCCTTGACAGCCTGGTCCATAGCGACAGACATATCGCTTAATTTTTCCGGGTTGCCTATGTACAGGCAATTCTCAACTTTTTTTGCTTCTGTCCTTGAGTTGGCATCAATAAAAATAATAAGCCTTGAGTCTATGTTGTTAGCCATAAGATTTCTTTGCATAACTTCATAAGGCTTATTTAATGTTACATAAACTCCAGGAATTCCCTGCTCATTGACAAGAAAGTTAAGTATATCAATGATAGAACTTTGATAATTTTTAGCATCCACTGTTATAAGAAGTACATAGTCCTTCAAGCCTTTAATCTCTTTTGTAAAAGTTTCCTTGACTTCCAGCATCTACACCACTTTTTTAGTTTAGAAATCTATCGCTATGAATATAAACTTTTCGTATTATTTATACGTTAATCATATTTTTCAATAAAAATTCAGAAAGAACAAATTTCGCTTAACAAAAGCATAAATCTTTTATAGTAGTATATGTCAAAAATATAAAAAAAGGGTGATATTTTGGCAACTGAGCTCATAAAAACTGGTGTGCCTGGATTAGACCAAGTCCTGAAAGGAGGCTTAAGAAGGAATTCTAATATTCTGGTGACAGGAGCGCCTGGAACAGGAAAAACCCTGCTTGCTTTGCAGTTTATATATTACGGGGCAAAAGATTATAATGAAAATGGAATTTTTATATCAACAGAGGATAGCCTTGAAGTACTGGATCAAAGCGCAAGAA
>CAYIKX010000099.1:0-5061 GCA_964364025.1 uncultured Methanosarcinales archaeon | reverse complement strand
GGGGCTAAAGCCCCTTAAATCTTTCTAATTACGAGTTAACTTGCAAACAAGCCGAAACTTTATAGCTATTGCATCCTGTTTTCAGCAAGAACCTTGACAATGCTTGGGTCTAATAAAGTTGTGATGTTGCCGTATTCTGTGCTTCCCTCTGCAATTGCCTTTAGAATCCTCCTCATTATCTTGCCGCTTCTTGTTTTTGGCAAATCGTCTGCAAATTGTATCTTGTCAGGCTTTGCAATCGGGCCGATATGTTTGGCGACATGCTTTTTCAATTCCTCTTTTAATTCCTCGCTTTTTTTATACCCATTTTTTAAAACAACAAATGCATAGATCGCCTGGCCTTTTATTTCATGAGGAAATGGCACAACAGCGGCTTCGGCAACTGCCTCATGGCTGACTAAAGAGCTTTCGACTTCTGCGCTTCCAATCCTGTGCCCTGCAACCTTGATTACATCATCGCTCCTGCCCATAATCCAGAAATAGCCGTCTTCGTCAATTTTTGCAGTGTCTCCTGTCAGGTATACTCCAAATTTTTCAAAATATGTGTGCTTGTATCTTTGCGGATCATTCCATATAGTTCTTAGCATCCCTGGCCATGGATTCTTAATAACCAAATAACCGCCTTCATTTACATTAGCCTTGCTTCCATCTTCTCTTAAAACATCGGCAACTATGCCAAAAAACGGTTTTGTTGCAGAGCCTGGCTTCAGGGGAGTTGCTCCTGGAAATGGCGTTATTAATATTCCGCCTGTTTCTGTCTGCCACCAAGTGTCAACTATAGGGCACTTTCCCTTTCCAATTGTGTTATAATACCAAATCCATGCTTCTGGATTTATTGGCTCGCCGACTGTTCCAAGCAATCTCAAGCTGCTTAAATTGCATTTATTTGGCCAATCATCTCCTTCTTTTGCTAATGCTCTTATTGCAGTGGGAGCTGTGTAAAAAATTGTAACTTTATGCTTTTCGATTATGCGCCAGAATCTATCGGGGTTAGGAAATGTAGGCGAGCCTTCATAAATGATTGTAGTTGCACCATTTGATAACGGGCCATATACAATGTACGAATGTCCTGTTATCCATCCTATGTCTGCTGTGCAAAAATATACGTCATTATACCTGATGTCAAAGATCCATTTGAAAGTAAGATGATTAAAAAGCAGGTATCCTGCTTGTGTATGAAGAATTCCTTTTGGCTTGCCGGTTGTGCCGCTTGTATAAAGAATAAACAAGGACTCTTCTGAATGCATGCTTTCAGGTTCGCAAAAATCTTCCACGCCATTTTCATTGATTAGTTCATGCCACCAAAAATCCCTGCCATTTGCCATGCCAATTTTATTATCGGCTCTTTTAACAACAATAACATCTCTGATTGTAGGGCATTCTTTTAAGGCGATATCGGCATTATCCTTTAACGGATATATCTTTCCATTTCTAAAACTGCCATCTGCTGTTATCAATAATTCAGCTTTTGAATCCTGTATTCTGTCCTTTAACGCGTCAGAGCTAAAGCCTGCAAAAACAACAGAGTGTATTGCGCCTATTCTGGCGCATGCAAGCATTGCCACAGGCAATTCCGGGATCATTGGCAGGTATATTTCAACAATATGACCTCTTTGGACATTTTTTTTCTTCAGGACATTCGCAAATCTGCAAACCTCCTTCAACAATTGCCCATATGTATATGTCTTTGTTTCTCCAGATTCAGCTTCCCAGATAAAAGCGATTTTATCTCTTTTGCCTGACTTGATGATTTTATCCAGGCAGTTATAGCACACATTAAGATAGCCGCCTTCAAACCACTTGAAAAAACCCATGTCATTTCTCAAAACAATATCCCATTTCTTGAACCACTCCAATTCATTTGCTTTTTCCGCCCAGAATGCTTCTGGATTTTCAATTGATTTTTTGTATATTTTAGTGTATTGCTGGATATTTTTTATATGGGATTTTCTGCTGAACTCATGAGAAGGATAGAATGTTCTATTTTCTTTTAAGATTGAATCTATATAGCTTGGCATTATTCACCTCTTTTTTATCGTGATTTAAATTAAGTTCCTAGTTGTTTTAAAACTTTTCTTAATAATTTAACTTAAACCTCAAAATCGCTCCTATTCCTCCCAATCCATCCAATTTTTTTCCTCCGTCATGCTCCGAGCTTATTATTTCAATTTCGCCTTTTGCCTTGTCAACAGCTTTCATAATGTTTTCAATTTTTTTATAATAATTCTCCAGCCTTGATTTTTGAATCAGAGAGTCTGTAAGCAATAAATCTTTAACAGCACCCATGGCAGCAGCATTTTCAGTTTCCTTCAAGCCATAAACTGCAAGATTGTTTTTTGCAATTTCTGTTAATAATTCCTCTACTTTATTTATTTCTTTTGCTGCTCTCTCCTGCTTTAGCGCTTCCCTTACCTCTGGCCTTTTTATAACTTCTTCAATGCCGTTTTTTGTTGCTGAAGAGCATGTGGCAAGTATTATTTTTTGTTTTAGCTCATTATCTTTCAGCTCTTTCATCAAGTCTTCCTTCCAGAAAGCTGGAGAAGCCAAAATCACTTGTTTTATTTTATACCTGTCAACATATTCTTTTAGCTTATTTATTACTGCAACATAAAAATTCTCTTTCCTTATGTTCTCTTCCCTCTTCTTTTGGACTTCGCCTTGAATATGTGCTAGGACTTCGTATCCATATTTCTTGAATAAGGTAAAGTAAGCTTCCTCCCTGTCATGCACGCATATAAGCAAAGACGATTTTTTTTCCGAGCACGCTTCTTTCAATTTATCAATCTGATACTTAAGCCACTGCTCCTTGATTATTGTGATTACTGTGTTATCATCAACGTTAAAAGTATGGTAGCTTCCCAAGGGAATGTCTTCAGGCGCTTCTTTGATAACTCCGGAAACCCTCAATATATTTGTGTATTTGCTGAACTCCACCTTTTCAGCTTCAATCCTTATAAAGACAGGCCTTTTTGTCGCTTCCCTGGATTTTTCATCATTTGCAATCTTTATTTTCCTTAATGTCTTTCCTAAAACCATATCTTTTGGCTCTATTATAGAGCTTAAATACCATAAGTCATCAAGGTTTTCTGTCAGCACCTTTACTTCTCCTTTTTTTAGGTTGGAATATATCAATTTCATATAAAAATACTAAAATAAAAACATTTAAATATGTTTATGTTAATTTCTTTACATTATTGTAGTTAAAACCAGATACACCATGATGCAAAAGAAATCCCAAGGCGGTTTAAATGCAGCAATACTGGTTGCCATTATTGCTGGATTGATCATTCTTTATATCATATTTCTGCCGGCATCCCAAAGAGAAAGTCTTCTTGAAAAAAGGGCAGGAGAAAAAACCACAGGAGAAGAAAACCCAAATGTTCTTTTAAAAGTGTTCCCGGGCTCTTTAAGCACCTCTAAAGGGCTGGAAGACCAGAAAAGCATTCCAGATGTGTTTTTAATTGAGACAACAAATGCAAAAGAACTGAGAAAAATAAATCCTTTTATCGTCAGAAATGGGTGGTTTGACAAAAAAACCAATAAAATTGATTTTGAGCTCGAAGACCCAGGCAATACAGACAATGTTATACTTACATTCACAACAAAAAAAAGAGCAGGCATTTTGACAATAAAGCTTAATAATGCAGTAGTTTTTGAAAATGAACTGGCAAGCAACATAGTAGAGCCGGTAAAGTTGGACAAAAAGCTGCTTGTAAAGGCAAACTCTATTGAATTCAGCGTATCTTCTGTCGGAGCAAAATTCTGGACAACAAACGAGTACAGCTTCGATAACATGAAAATAATAGGAGACATAACAGACACAAGCAGGCAGGAAAGCACAAACATCTTTGCATTGAGCAATTCAGAGTTTTCAAGCATTGACAAGGCAACTTTAAAATTTATCCCATTCTGCAGCAATGTAAATGAGCTTGGAACTTTAGATATTTTTGTCAACAACAAGAAGCTGTTTTCTACAGTCCCTGTTTGCGAGAATGCTTACAGCCAGAGCATACCAAAAAGCATTTTGAATGAAGGCGAGAATAACATTGTATTCAAGACAAACAAGGGCAGCTACAGCGTTGAGCAGATAAAAATATCGCTTGATTTCAAGGAACCTAAAGTAAAAACATATTACTTTGAAGTGGACAGCTCAGTATTCGAAAAGATAAGAAATGATGATAATGACATTGCGCTGACAATTAAATTTGCAGATGATAATAACTTAAAAAGGGCAAAGCTTGATGTAAATGGGCATGCAGAGACCATAGAAACTGAAAAAGCGGTGTTTTCGAAAGACATTGGCAATAAAATCTCAGAAGGAAATAATTTTATAAGATTGGAGCCTTTGGAAGACATTGAAGTTGCTGAATTAAGAATAGAAATTGTTTAGATTTTATTTTTTTCAAAAAGTTTATTTAAGATTTTAATAAAAATAAGATTCATTGGCATTAAATTGCTTAAAAAGAAGAGGTGGCTTGGGAAGAATTCTTTAGATGTTATCATAATTCATTAATAAAGAAAATGAATGTAATAATAAAAAATGGGAATCATTGATAGATTTAGAGGCAGGAAAAGAGTTGATGACATAGAAGAAGCTAGGCGATTGGCCTATATAGAAAATGAAGCAAGAGAGAGACTTAAAGCAGAAAAAGAAAGACGTGAGGAAGAAGAAAGGGAAGCACAAATAAGACAAAAAACTGAAGAATTAAGTAGGCAAGATAACCCCCAAAATAGGACTTCTATATTTGTCAAATCAGCACTAAGCACTGTTAAAAAAAGCCGTTTTTGGTTATTTTTCCTTATAATTGCATTAATCATTATCGGTTATATTATATATAAAAATGGGCTGACTCTTGCCATTATACGAATCATTATTACATACATAATTTTACCTCTTATTTTCCTAACAATTATAGTTTGGGGTTTCAAGGATGAAAATAAAAATTCAAAGTACATTGCTATTGCCTTTATTATATGGGCTATAGACCTACTCCCTTCTGGAATTCCTTTTCTTGGCTGGCTGGGCCGTCCGTATGCTGGATTTGAGTTTAATGTTCTGGG
>CAYIKX010000098.1:0-5077 GCA_964364025.1 uncultured Methanosarcinales archaeon | reverse complement strand
AAGCATTTAGAGAAGGAACTAGGCGCTAAACTTGAAGAGCATCCTATAAAGCCAGCATCACCTTATTCTGGTTCAAAAGTTGCGGCAGAATACCTCGCCTTATCTTATTATTATTCCTATAACTTGCCAGTTGTCATACTCAGGCCCTTCAATACCTATGGGCCTTATCAAAAAAGCAATTTGGAAGGAGGGGTGGTAAGCATATTCTTAAACAGAAAATTACAGGCAAAAAATCTAATTGTCTTTGGAAATGGCAGCCAGACAAGGGACTTGCTTTATGTGGAGGATTGCGCACGCTTTGTTTACGAGTCTGCATTTAATAAGAATGCTGTTGGCCAGATTATAAACGGGGGTTATGGGCAGGATATTGCAATTAACGACTTGGCATATAAAATTGTTCATGACAAATCACGAATAGAGCATGTTAAACATCATCATCCGCAAGCAGAAATACCAAAATTGCTGTGCGATAATTCCAAGGCTAAAAAAATTTTAAATTGGAAGCCAAGAATTTCACTAGATAAAGGCATAAAAAAAACTGAAAACTGGATTAAATCAGCTGCGGAATTTAATCATTAATTTCGCCTATAAATTAAGATTTGAGGATTAACAAGCATGGTTTATACAACAGCAAATTTTATATATCCTCGTAGGATGCGATAATTATGGGAATTCTAATAACAGGCGGCACTGGAAATTTAGGCAGGGCTTTGAAATCAGTTTTCAAAGATGCATTTTTTCCAGCGCATGCGGAAATGGATATTACTAATGCCAAGGCTGTAAAAAAAGTAATATTGGGCTATAAGCCGGATGCATTGATTCATACTGCTGCATTTGTTGATATAAGGGGCTGCGAGGAAAACAAGCAAAAGGCATGGCTGACTAATGTTGAAGGCACTCAGAATATTGTTAATTCATTAAAAAAATTAAATAATAACTGCTATCTTATTTATACATCCACAGCATGCGTTTTTGCAGGCGAAAAGGAAAAGTATTATGCTGAAGACGATATTCCTTCTCCTAAAAACTATTATTCTTTCACAAAAGTCTGCGGCGAGCTTGTTGTCAGGCAGTATGAAAATACCTGCATAATCAGGACTAATTTTGTGGCAAAAGAGCAGTGGAGATACCCTAAAGCCTTTATTGATAGATTTGGCACTTACTTGTTCAGCGATAATGTCGCCAGAGGCATATTTGATGTCTGTAAAAAGAGGGAAAAAGGCATAATTCATATTGTAGGGGATAAAAGGATGAGTATGTATGAATTGGCATTGTTGTGTGGCTCAAAAGGCGTAGGAAAATTGACTTTGGAAGAATATCAGGGTCCGCCATTAACAGTTGATATGAGCCTTTCTACAAAAAGATGGAAGAAATATAAGATACAATAGCTAAAAATAAGATAATTTTGAAAACAATTTTCAGGTTAATCCAATATGGGCAGGCCAATTAACATAGGAATTATTGGAATCGGGCGCTGGGGAATAAATTATTTGAGGACCTTTAATGAGCTGGAAAATTCTATGGTGAAATGGATTTGTGCTACCAAGAAAGCTACGCTTAAAGAAGCTTCGACAAAATTGAATCTTAGTCCCAACATAAAAACAACAACAGACTATAAAGATATTCTAAATGATAAAGAGATAAAGGCTGTTGCAATAGTTACTCCTGGATCAACCCATTACCAGCTGGCAAAAAAAGCGCTTCTATCAAATAAGCACGTCATTGTTGAAAAGCCTCTGTCTCTTTCTTCCAGGGATGTCAAAAAATTGATAAAAATATCAGAAAAAAAGAATAAAATTTTGATGGTTGGCCACTTGCACATATTTAATCCAGGAATCCAAAAGTTGAAAGCTGATATAGATAATGGATTGTTGGGAAAGATAAACTTCATGCACTTTTCCCATTTTGGAAATGGACCGATAAGAAGCGACATGGGCGCTATTTGGGATTTTTTCCCGCATACTGTGTCTATACTTTTGCATATTCTTAAAAAATTCCCATTAATGGTAAGCGTAAACGGCGCATCTTATATAAAAAATGGAATAGAGGATGTGGTAACTATGGATATGGTTTTCCCGAACAATATTTTTGTCACTTCAATTGCCAGTTGGCTGTATCCTTTAAAAAAAATGGATATTGTTGTTGTAGGTGAAAAGCGATATGCAGCTTTTGATGACTATGCAAAGGCAGATAAGCTAAAATATTATGATAGCAGGCCAAGAATTGATGAAGGCAAGGTTATTTTAAAAGGCAAAGGTTATACCGCTCCAAAATTTAGCGGCTCAAAGCCATTGACAGGGCAATTAAAGCACTTTTTAGATTGCATTGAAAACAATAAGGCTCCGATTACTGATGGTTATGACGGGTTGAAAGTGGTAAATATTCTGGAAGCTGCCCAAAAATCTTTGAGGAATAATGGCTCTATGGTGAAAATATAGCGAATACAACATGTCAAAAATTCCAATTTACAAATAAATAATAGAATTTTTGAGCATGCCTCGAAAATCGGAACAATTATTGTAAAATTTGTGATTTTCGACAATTGTTTCTCATAGTGAGAAACTCAGCAGAACTTTATTCTGCTATATGCTAAAAGATCATTGTGGTTCGCAATAAAAGCGCAAACTTTATGATTTCTTACGTTCCATTTCTTCTTTTACGAGAATTCAGCCAGAATTTTATAATGTATGGCAACATTTTTATTTCCCTTTTGAAAGTAAGAGCAGAGCTTTTACCCTCTTCCCAATGCACCGGAATCTCTTTTATCTTTATTCCTTTTTGCAAGGCTCGAATAAGTATTTCTGTATCCCAGAATACGCTTCTTTTCGCTGTTTTGTCTATTCCAGCTTCCTTAGTTAGCTGCAAGATTACACCCCTTTTAAATGCCTTAAAACCGCATATATTGTCCTTGAATCCGGTTCTAAAAAGAAGTAGTATAAACGCATTATATATTTTGCTTATAACATATCTTTTTGGGTCCCTTCTGATATTTGATTGCTTGTGATATCTGTTTGGGATAACCATCCCATAATCTTTTTCGAGCCAATATATCATCTCTTTTAAATGCTTGAGGTCCATAGAAAGATCCATGTCAAGAAGTATTATGTACTCTCCTCTCAGCAGCTTAAATGATTTTGCAAGATTTTCTCGGCGAGAAGGCCCATTTTTATAAGAAATTACTTGTAGATTGGAATGCTGCTTGCCCTTGATTAGCTTTTGAACAATTTTAAGCGTGGAATCCGTTGATCCGTCATCTACAATAAGTATCTCAAAAGGTTTGTGAAGAGAAGCAAGCTCTTTCTCAACAGCAGCTATTGAATGAGCAATTACGTCTTCTTCATTATATCCTGGGATTATGACGCTTATAAGTTTTTTTCCCACTTTAAGAGAAATTCATGGGGTTTTTTATTTAAAGGTTTCTTATGCAAAAATTATTATAAATTGGAATTAATAAATTTTAATCAGATTTTTGATTAAAAATATCCTTTTTGGTATGTAAGTTATTGAACAATTCCCTTGCAATTATTAAATTGCCTGCTGGTTTTAAATGTCCTCCATATAAACTTTGATTTTTCAACTTAAATTCATTTCTAAACACCAGTTGTAAATTAATATATCCAATATTTTCTTTTTCTAGATTTGCAGTAATTTGAGGCACAACCCCGTAATAATCCCCATTATTGCCTTCAACCATTCCCTGCTCCGGAATCAGCACCACAATCATTTCTATATTTTCTTTTTTAAGCAGATCATGCATCTCATCAATGATTTCTAATGTCAAGCTTGTTTCACCTCTGTAGGAAGCAGCCCGCCTTGCAGCCTTATTAAGGAGTCCATGTAAATAAGAAAGTGAATAAAGCCTGTTTTTCTTCTTAATTTCTGACGACATTTGCAATGCGGTCTTTAAGTCAGGAATATTTGTTGAATCAGTATCTAGTTTTAATTTTCCGTTTTCTAAAATAAATCTCGGCTTAAAATATTCTCTAACCTTAAATATGGTTCTGTGAATATCGGGTAGAAATAATCCAAAAACAACTGCATCTGGTTTGTACTTTAAGCCGTCCCGCGTGAAATAGATATAAAACTGGTCTGGTCCATAGCCATGCACCCCCATGTTTATTGTCTCAATACTTTCATTGGATAATTTCTCAAGATAGAAAGGGAATGTCTCATTATCCATGCTATTCTCGCCCCATGCAAAGGAATCTCCTACAACCACTATTCGTTTTTTGCTTTTTGTCGGAGTATACTCCTTAACACCCCTGAAGCCTTTAGAATTTGTTGAGTATATTTTTGTTCTGCAATTTGGTTTTGGAATCCATCCCAATTGGGGGTCTAATTTATCACAAATATCTTGGTAAGTTGTAGCTGTTGTCTGATTGTACCTCTCCAAGCTTTTTGACAATTGAGCTTCCATTTGGCAGAGAAATTCGTTATTAGGGTCAGAATAAGTTGAGCACAGGAATTTAGGAGAAAATACTGCCATGACTCTTGCTCCGATTTCTAGAAATAAGATGAAAATAATAATTGTTATTATTAATAAAATAATATTTTGGCTGAGTTTATTTGCCATTTAAACAACCCCGAATATCAGCATGCCATTATTGCTAAAAGTGGGTTTGAAATTATTTGATTCTATAAAACCCCTAATCTTATTATTTGTTTCATTAGTCCCAAACTTTCTAGCTGTTTGGCCGTCAATTATAATGAATTTGTATTCCTCTTTCTTCAGCCAGTTGTAATTCTGCTCAATTGTCTGGTTAAACCCGTTGCGCTTGTACTCCTTGATATCATCGCACCAATTGCATGTAAACTTGTCCAGCCCTATAATAAGCGCGTCATTTGAAAATGTAAAAGCCTTTGTCCCAGCAGGAATATTGTCCTTAAACCACATATAGCCCTGTAACTCCTCATTTGATGCCCAAAATGCTCCTGGAGGCCATATTGCTGTATTAACTGTGTATTTTTGATAGGCAGAAGTGGATAATATCCCCAGTATAATTATCAATACCACATATGCATTTGTATATTTAATTGATTTTGTGCCTAAAGTCCAAAATTTAATTTATGAAAAGTT
>CAYIKX010000097.1:0-5112 GCA_964364025.1 uncultured Methanosarcinales archaeon | reverse complement strand
CCTAGGCAAAGTGAAGAAACTGCCTTTAGTGGAAACAGAAGCAATGGTTAAAGGGGCGTTAATACATGAAGGAAAATATGAGGACTTTGCAAAATCCGCAGAGCCAACAACATGGGAAGAATTCTTCAAAAGCGAACAACTAGTAACATCAAGAGAGGTTGAGCTGCAGCATACAAGCAATAACGTTGTGCTATTGGGCAGAATAGATGAATTAAGCTGCGACAAGGATGGAATTTACATAACTGATGACAAGCCTAATGATTATGCATATATTGGGGTAAGAAAACAAATCTGGGCTTACTGCCATTTGCTTGAAAACAATTTCAAGGAGCTAATCAACAAGCCTGTTTATGCAGTTTTGAAAAACAGGGATAATGGCGAAATTGTGTGGAAGGAAAAATACACAGGCGCGCATAAAGAGCAATTATTGCTGGCGATGCTGAGATTAAGGGATGTTTTGTCAGAAAACAGGAAGCCGGAGCCGACAAAAAACCCGAACAAATGCAAAGTGTGCCAGTACAACAAAGTGTGCGAGTTTTCTTTGGCTAAAAATTAATTGAAACATCAAAATTCCACTTATGTTTCATAAGTGGTTTACATATAGCTAGATATTGCATGGAATTTGGATGTGCTCAAAAACTACCCATAAATAAGTGGAATTTTGTAGTGTCCAAAACCACGCTATGTGATAGTCAAAGTATTCATGCCACCCATCTATGATGGGTGGTTTTTGACAATCAAAAAATATTAAATCTACCAAAAATATTGAATTTATATGCTACTAGATATTATTAAAAAACTAGAATACAAATCTGATTTAGAAAGATTAAACACATTAAAAAATATTCTAAAGTTAAAAAATATCAAATTTATTGAGCAAAAATATTCTTACTTTAATTTTAAAGGAACAAATATTATAGTTGATTGTGGAAATTTAAAATTGAAAAGATATATTATTTTATCAGCGCATTTTGATGTTGTTTCTGGCTCACCAGGTGCAAATGATGATGCTTCTGCAATTGCAATTTTGATTGGTGTTATTGAGAAATTAAGCAAACTCAAATTAAAAAATAAAGTAAGAGTTATTTTCTTTGATGATGAAGAAATTGGAAGATTTGGCTCAATTTCTTACATTAAAAAATATGGAATGAAAGATTTATTGGCTGTTTATCATCTTGAGCTATGCGGCTATGGAGATGCAGTTGGTTTATGGCCTATAACAAAAATAAATAAAGATAGTTATGCATTGAAAATAATTGAACAAGTATTAAAAGAAAAAAACATTTATTTTGAAAAAGTCAGGCATCTGCCTGTTTTCTGGGGAGATCAAGACAGCTTTTTAAATAGAGGCTTTAAGCATGCTTTGTGCATAACAGTTGCTCCAAAAGAAGACAAGGAAGCAATAAAAAAATTTGTCAAAAGCAATGTATTCAAAGTTATATTTGACTTTTATTCAGGCAGACTCCCGAAAATGTTCCAACTTTATCATTCGCCAGAAGATAAAAGCAAATATTTAAGTGAAAATGCATTAAGAATGGTTAGCGATGTTTTGTTTAATGTTGTGTCAAAGTTTGATAAAAATAAAAATATTTAAAACCGAAAATAAAACTATTTCAAAATATGAAATCCTACACAGAGCATTTATGGTTCAACACTTCAAAAAGAATTGAATTCATAAATATAACAGACAAAGTAGAGCAGGCAGTAAAGAAAAGTGGCATAAAAGAAGGCATTGTTCTTGTAAACGCAATGCACATAACAGCTTCTGTGTTCATAAACGATGATGAATCCGGCTTGATTGAGGATTATAAGGGATGGCTGGCAAAATTAGTGGATCCTAAAGGGTATTACAAGCATAACTTAACAGGAGAGGATAATGCTTATGCCCATTTAATGCGCACTATAATGGGCAGAGAAGTTGTTGTTGCAATTACAAGCGGCAAGCTTGATTTTGGCCCTTGGGAGCAAATCTTTTATGGAGAATTTGACGGGCAGAGAAAGAAAAGAGTGATGGTTAAAGTGATTGGAGAGTGAGCCAGGCAACAATAAGCTGGAATTAAGATGAAAGACAAAACAACAGTATTGATTTATAGAGCTGGAATCCCAACAGGCAGTGATACAAAATATTCTATGAAGCAAACTAACCCTTGTACCTCTGATGAAATAAATAAGTTAGGTTTGGAACTTGTCCAGCAATACTATAATGTTTCTTTTCGGCTAATAAGGGAAATTGAAAGGACTGTTGATAATTATACAGGCCCTCAGGATACTTTAACACATATGATTCAGGCTATTTTAAGAGAGAAAGGCAGGCGAAATCAAGTTCACTAAGCTTATTTCTTGCCAGCATCATACATATTCCAAGCCAAATATCCAGCGACAATAACAGCAACATAGCTAAGCCACACCGGAACACTAAATGTGCCGATAGAAGCCTGCCACTGCAAAACAGCCCTGACTAAATGAACCAAGGCTATCAGCCCGAAAACTACAGATGCAATCATTAATGATTGATTTTTATCCATAAGTTGGCATTTGATTTATTTCTATTTAAATTTTTCCTTTATAAAAAACAAAAATAACAAACTTTAAATATATCTTATCAGCATAATTTACTTACAAATGGTAATTGCAAGAATTAAAAGGTTCTTTGAAAACCAGAAAAAGAGGCTGCAGGAAAGAAGAAGCGAGAAAGATAAGCTGGAGTCATTCAGGGAAACTGAGGAGATGAGAAAGGCTGAGGAATTAAAGAGGGAAGCAGACAGGCTGGCGCAGCTAAAGCAGTACACGACTGCAATAGAAGAATACAATAAGGCACTGGAATTCTACCCGTACAAGGGAAGCGAGCCTGATATGTTCAAAAACGCAGCCGAATTCTTATTCAAGTGCAACTACAATATAGCTGCTTCATATTCCTATCTTGATAATTTTGGCGAGGCTGTAAAATATTTTGATAAGGCTCTTCAAATTGAGCAGGCAGAAGATGAAAATAAAGTTCGGGCCTTAATGGGAAAAGGAAGCACTTTCTACAGGAAAAAAATGTTTATTGAAGGAAGGTACAGGGCAGGCGCCTACAGGATTTCAATGGACACAGAATGGGAAGTAAGCGATAAAATGGTCGAGCAGTACAAGGAGGAAGACAAAAAAAAGAATTTCATCAAAATGGCATACGGGTGCTTTGCGCAGGCTGCAGAGCTTGACAGGAACCATGTGGAAGCGTGGTACAACAAGGGGCATATGGAAGTCCTGATGGGCAAGATAAAAGAGGCAGTGCAGTCATTTGACAATGTAATAAACTTAAACAAGGATTATGAAAACAAGGAATCAATCCAGCTATTTGATGAAATCAAGAGGGACAGGGGCGTGCAGATAAGGGCGTCTGAAATAATGGAAAGAAGCGAAACTATGGGGCCCAATTTCAAGACAAAGACAGGGCATTTAGTCAAGACAAGGGCAGAAGCTGAAATTGCAAATTTCCTGTTTGACAACAGTTTATTGTTCCAGTACAACACTGTTGCAACCTGGGCTGACAAGGATGACTTTAGGGCATCTTTTTATGTTCCGAAACTTGATGTTTATATAGACCATCATCCTTATGACTATCTGAAAGAATACCAGAAAGTAATGAAGACCAAGATAAAGCAATACGACAAGCACAAGAAGAAGAATGTTTATTTAACTTCTGAGGATGAAAAGAATATAGAGGAAGCGATGAGGTTAAAGCTTAAGCCGTATATTATATTGTGAACAGTTAAAACTATATTTTCCAGTAGCAATGGACACTGGACATTCGCGTGTGAAATATTTAAAGGGCAAGTTCTACATTATTTAGTAAAAAGAAAGCGGACGCATATTCCGGAAGTGCGAATGGTTGATACCCATCTACCAGCAATGGTAGTCGAATGCGAGTGAGCTCGTTGCGAACTCGCTCACAAGTCACTGGTTCAAATCCTTTGACGGATTAAACCTCTTGGGTGAAAATCCCAGCCGCGGCGCGTTATTATTAATAATGATAACCCAAAGCTTCATATTTTTAGAAAGAATTGGTGATAAGCTAGAGCAGAATATCTGGCAGAATAAAATTTATAACTGGGATTCTTTTTTGAGGAGAACCAATATAAAAGGATTGTCAAGGCATAGGAAATTATACTACAACCGGAAAATCTTGAATGCCAAAAAAGCCCTTTATAATTTCGACTCAAGCTATTTTCTTGGCTTGCTGCCCCAGTCAGAAATGTGGCGCTTGTACGATTTCTTTAAGGAAGATGCAGTATTTCTTGATATTGAAACAACTGGGCTCAACAAAGATGACGACATCACAGTTTTTGGGCTTTATGACGGCATAAACACAAAAATAATGATAAAGGGAATAAATTTGGATTATACTGCGTTAAAAAAAGAACTGCAAAAATACAAGATGATTGTCACTTTCAATGGCGCTTCATTTGATCTGCCTTTTATTAAAAGAGTATATCCCAGCTTAATTCCAAAAATACCAAACTTCGATGTCAAATCTATAACTGATAAGCTTGGACTAAAAGGCGGGCTGAAAAATATTGAGAAGAATTTGGGGATTAAAAGAAGCAATATTGTTGAAAAGTTCTACGGCGGAGATGCCTTAACACTTTGGAGAATGTATCGTGCAACAGGAGATGAATATTATTTGAATTTATTGGTAGAATATAATGAGTACGATATAATAAACTTAAAAATTGTCGCTGAGCATTGTGTGAAGAAGATGAAAGAGAAATTATTCAATAACCACTTTAGTTCCAATGCTCTGTCCCGGCATTCCAGTATCAAAACGAACTCTTAAAGCCCCTGAGTTGCCATGAACATTTGTAATTTGCCCTGTTAATTCCTTGCCTGCAGAAGTCTTCCACACAACTTTTTTGCCAATTAATTTAGAGGCTTTTTCCTTATCATCCATGCCTTCAACTTCCACAACCATCTGATTGCTTCTTTTTACCCTTCTAGAACCCCTGAAATGAACTATTGTGCCTTCCATATTCTTATGGAAAATCTGTTGTTTTAAAAAGGTTATTATTTTGTTAAGTCAAGTCATTAAGTATACATTTTATATAATTCAAATGGGCTCAAATACGGCTTTTC
>CAYIKX010000096.1:0-5141 GCA_964364025.1 uncultured Methanosarcinales archaeon | reverse complement strand
CTTAGCTTCTAATACAACTTATTACTTTGCATTGAAAGTAATTGATAATGTTGGCAATCCATCTGCATTATCAAATGTAGCTTCTGGAACTACTACAACTCCAATAACAATTTTCAAGGATAATATGGAAAATGGCCTAAACGGATGGACAAGCACAAGCTTATGGCACCAAGAAACTAAAAGGGCTTACAGCCCAGTAAGAAGCTGGGCTTACAATACTGGTAAGCCAAATCACAATTATGACATTGGCATAAATAGCGGAAGCTTAACATCGCCAGTAATTGATTTATCTGCTTTTAAATCCGCTATTTTGGCGTTTAAATATTTTTATCAGACAGAAACATCCAGCACTGCATGGGATCAAAGATGGGTTCAGATAGGAGTAAATGGTATTTTCACTAATGCAGCGCAGCTATCTGGAGACGGAATGCTGGTATGGAATGGCTACAGTTTAGACTTATCTTCTTATGCTGGAAAGCCAATACAAGTAAGGTTTTTCTTTAACACTGGTGATGAACTATTTAATAATTATGAGGGATGGTATATTGATGATGTGATAATTTTAGGCGAACCATTAAAACCAAATAATGCTCCTGTAGCAAATGCAAATGGCCCATATGTTGGAACAGAAGATATACCATTAACCTTTAATGGTTCAGGCTCTTTTGATGCAGATGGCGATGCATTAACTTATAGTTGGAACTTTGGCGATGGCTCAACAGGAACTGGTGTAAGCCCAAATCACACTTACTTAGCAGGTGGAACTTATACAACTACTTTAATAGTAAATGATGGTAAAGTCAATTCTGCGCCTAGCACTACAACTGCTACAATAACAGAAGTAAATGATCCGCCTGTTGCAAATGCAGGGCCTGATAAAACAGCTTTGGTTAATGAAATAGTAACTTTTGATGGTTCTGGCTCTTATGATATTGACGGAAACATAACATCTTATGAGTGGGATTTTGGCGATGGAGCGATAGGAACTGGCACAACAACAACACATAGCTATTCATCACCTGGAAATTATATAGTTACTTTAACAGTAACCGACAATAATGGCGCAAAAGCTTCTGATACAGCAATAGTAAATGTTCAATCTCTCCAAGTTTCAATAACAAAACACTCTGTAAGGACTAGATGGGATAGTAATAAAAAATTAGGCTACATAGAAGTACAAACATCATTTTTAGTTAACAGCGGAAGCTCAAATAAAATTTCAGTTAAAGAAGTTACTGATGAGCTAGGAATGTGGAAGTTGCAAAGCTCAGAAGCTACAGTAAAAATCAATGGCGTAAGAAAAGTACTAGGCGTAACTTTAGATGCAAATGGTGATGCAATCATAGACTTTGGTGCTAATGGAATAACTTTAAAGGCAGGCGACATAGTTGAGATAACAAAACTGCAACTTCTTAATAGCCAGCAAGGGACTCATTCATTAACATCCCAAATCTTGGCAAATGGCTTTGTATTAGCTTCAAACACTGTGAATTTTGTAATATAAAAAGAAGTTCTCTATACAGTAATAGAAAATTTTTTATAGTAAATATTAAAGGGTATTTCTTGACTAAAAATGGCAAAAGAAGAAGCTGAGGATTTTGACGCCTATAACGACAAGGACAAAGACAATGATGAAGACTACAATGACGATGTTAAGGACGAGGAAGATTATGACAAAGAAGACGATGATGACAAGGAAGAAGAAGGCGATGAAGAGTAAAGAATTGGCTTTTTAAGCATTCTATACAAAAATTTATAAAAACATGCAAATCTTGTTTTTTCTATGAATGACGTTTTAATTACAGGCACAGTTGCCCTTGACACAATCGAGACCCCTTTTGGGAAAGTTGAAAAAACTCTTGGAGGCAGCGCAACTTATGCTTCCTTCGCTGCAAGCTTCTTTTCAAAGCCGGCTTTGATATCCGTCGTGGGAAATGATTTCCCAAAGGACTATCTTGAATTATTCAAGAAAAGAAATATCGGCATTGAAGGGCTCCAGACAGACGATAAAACTTTTCACTGGGAAGGCTATTACGAATATGACATGAATGAGGCTAAGACAAGAAAAACAGAGCTTAACTCTCTAGCTAATTTCAAAGTTAAAATGCCTGAAAATTACAAAGGCGTAAAATATGTTTTTTTAGCGAACATTGCCCCAGAGCAGCAGCTTGAAACATTGAAGCTGATGAACAAGCCCGACTTAGTTGTTTTGGACACCATGAATTTTTGGATAAACAACAAAAAAAAATCTTTAATTGAGGTAATAAGAGAAGTTGATGTTTTGCTTCTTAATGACGGTGAAGCAAGGCAGCTCTTCGAAACAATAAGCTTGGTCAAGGCAGCAAATCAGGCGCTAAATCTGGGCCCAAAAGCTGTTATAATCAAAAAAGGCGAGCATGGCGCTTTATTGTTCACAAAAAACAAACATTTCAGTGCTCCTGGCTATCCTTTGGAAAATATAAAAGACCCCACTGGCTGCGGGGACTGTTTTGGAGGGGCTTTTATCGGTTACCTTGCGAAAACTAAAGACCTAAGCGAGAAAAATTTCAGGAAAGCTGTTATTTACGGAAGCGTTGTTGCTTCCCATAATGCTGAGGATTTTGGCTTGAATAGGCTAAAGCATTTAACAATGGAAGACATAGAAAAAAGGTATAAGGAATTTCAAGATATAAGGGAGTTTTAAGTTTCTTCTTTCAAATTAGTTGTAACTACCATTGTCAATGTCGCTTGAATCTCTTTTTTTTCTTTTCTAAAATTTAAAATGAACTCATGGAATTCTTCCACATTTTCAAATTTAAGTTTTATCAATAAATCATATTCGCCTGTAATACCAAAAACTTCTTTTACATGCTTGCTATTAAGAAATTTATTGTCAATATATTCTGTTGTGCTACCCTTTACAAGCATAAAAACAATAAAATTTTCTTTAACAGCTTTGTTGTTTAATTTAATTGTGAACTTTTCAATTACATTGCTTGCAATAAGTTTTTGTATTCTTTGATGTATTGTGCTTGGCCTTATTTTTGTTATTTTTGATATTTCTTTTATTGATTTTCGTGAATCTTCCTTTAAGGCTTCCAGAATTTTTAAGTCCTTGTTGTCCAATTCCATAAAACATAAATTTTTCATATAATATTTAAATTTTTCTAATAATATCCAATAAAAAAGCAAAAAAATAGACATTTTACAATTTTTATTCAAAAAAATATATAAATGTACAACATTTACTATATCTTTGGTGATTACAATGAACAAAGGCTCTAATTATGAAGTTAAGGATATAAGCCTTGCAGAGCAAGGCGTGCTTAATATTGAGTGGGCTGAAATGCAGATGAGTGCTTTGCTCAAAGTTAGAGAGAGGTTTGCTAAAGATAAACCTTTAAAGGGTATAAGGGTAGGCAGTTGTTTGCATATAACTAAAGAAACTGCTGTTCTCATAAAAACACTTATTGCAGGCGGAGCAGATGTTGCTGCTTGTTCTTGTAACCCGTTAAGTACACAAGATGATGTTGCAGCTGCTTTAGCCCAAGAAGGTATTAAAATTTACGCATATAAAGGCGAAAATAAAGAAGATTACTATAGATATCTGAATAAAGTAATAGAATTCAAGCCTCAAATAACAATAGATGATGGATGTGATTTAGTATCTGAAATACATAAAAATCATCAAAACTTAATTCCTGAGATTATAGGTGGTTGTGAAGAGACAACCACGGGAGTTATCAGGCTAAGGGCTATGGAAAAGGATAATGCATTGAAGTACCCAATTGTAGCGGTAAATGATAACAAAACAAAACATCTTCTAGATAATTATTTTGGAACAGGGCAAAGCGCAATTGACGGTATTCTTCGAGGCACAAATATCTTATTTGCTGGTAAAAATGTTGTTGTAGCTGGATATGGAGATTGTGGCAAAGGAGTAAGTTCAAGAGCAAAAGGCTTAGGCGCAAATATCATAGTTACAGAAGTTAATCATTTTAGAGCATTACAAGCAAAATTAGACGGATTTAGTGTGATACCAATGAAAGAAGCTGCAAAAATTGGAGATATTTTTATTACAGTAACAGGCAATAAAAATGTTATAAAAACAGAGCACATGAATGAGATGAAAGATGGAGCTATATTGGCAAACGCTGGTCACTTTGATGTAGAAATTGATTATAAAGGATTAAAAAATATGGCAACAAAAGTAAGAGAAATAAGACCTTTGGTTGAAGAATTTACATTGAAAAGTGGAAAGAGAATAATTGCACTAGGTCAATGTAGATTGGTAAATTTATCACTTGCAGAGGGGCATCCTAGTGAAGTAATGTCAACCTCATTTTGTGGTCAGGCTCTAGCTTGCGAATATTTAATTAAAAATAAGAGCAGATTAGAGCCAAAGGTGATTACCCTACCAGAAGAAATAGACAATAAGATTGCAGAACTTCAACTTCAAGCACTAGGAGTTAAGATTGACAAATTAGACGAAGAACAGAGCAATTATTTAACTACATGGAGTGAGGGTACATAATTATTTTATAAATAATCAACAATAAAAATTAATAAATCTTAAATTCTTTACTTAACCCTTCCCTTCCTCTTTCTCAACTAATGAGAAAGGCGTCTGGTCAAACAAGACTTTCAGGCCTTCAGGGCCTATAGTCACAGGATAAACATCCAGGCTATGGTCCTGGCCCCTTATCTTTGCGACTGTAAGAACTCTCTCAAAATACGAGCCTTTCCTTATTCTTGAAAGCAAGATAATGCCCTCAAAAACAAAATCCATCATGTCATAGGTTAATCTGTCAAAATCCGTGACAGACCTTTCGGAAACTACCAAAAAAGTTACACCTGCTTTTTTCAGTTGCTGCATAAAAATAAGAACCTGCCTTCTGAACTCCATCCTGTTGCCGTTGAATCTTGGATAAAGGTACTCAAAAAAAATTAAAGAATCCAGAGTCACTCTCTTAATGTTGTTCTTTTTAATTGCGTCAATAAGCCCTTTAATTGAGGATATCCCTCCTTTTAATGTTGCTACCGACTTTTGAACAAAAAATACTTTGCCCTTGTCCACCATGGATTTAAGGTCCATGCCAAGGTTTCTTGCGCTTTGATCCAGTACTTCAAGGCTTTCCTCTGTTGATATAAAAATTCCATTT
>CAYIKX010000095.1:0-5152 GCA_964364025.1 uncultured Methanosarcinales archaeon | reverse complement strand
ACGCTCGCAAGCTCGCGTTCATCTCTTTCGCTCACTTATTTGCCACGCTCGCTCATTTACGAGCACTCTCGCACGCAATTCGATGTCTGCACGCAAAACAGGCAAAAATCACATTAATCATCGTTGCCGCCGAGCAGTAACATGCGCTGCAGGCAGATTGAAAAATAAAAATTTGAATAAAAAATATATGATTTAACAAAAAAATGACAACGATGTACGATGTTGAAGCACAGGATTTGATTTTGAAAGCAGCAGAAGAGCTAAAAAAAATTCCTGAGATAAAGCCGCCTGCATGGGCAGCTTTTGTAAAGACCGGAATGCACAAAGAAAGGCCTCCGGCCAATAACGACTGGTGGTATATGAGGGCCGCTTCAGTTTTAAGGGCGGTTTATCGCCTTGGCCCGGTTGGAGTTTCTAAACTCAGGACAAAATACGGCGGCAAGAAAAATCGTGGAGTGAAAAAAGAGCATTTCTATAAAGGTTCTGGAAATATTTTAAGAAAGTCATTGCAGCAGCTTGAAAAAGCCGGATTTGTGAAATTCGCTGAAAAAGGAGTTCACAAGGGAAGGATTATAACGCCAAAAGGCAAGTCATTTTTAGACAAGATGGCAGCACAGATTTTAGGCCAAAAACCAGCCAAGGCATTGGAAAAAGCCTCTGCCCACGAAGTTGCTGAAGTAAAGCAAGAGCACAGGGAAGTCAAGAAACTGCAACAATCAAATGGCAACTCTTGATGAGATAAGAAGAAAAAAACTGGAAGAGTTAATGAAACTGCAGCAGCAAAAGGCAGGGGAGCAGGCGCAAATACAGGAACAGATTGGGCAGATGGAAGAGGTTGTCAGGCAGTTCCTTTCAAAAGAGGCATTGGCAAGATACGGCAGTTTGAAGTCAGGTCATCCGGAAAAAGCCTTGCAGCTGCTTGTGGTTTTGTTCCAAGCAGTCCAGAAAGGGCAGGTAAAAGGGCAGATAGAAGACACATTGCTTAAGAAAATTCTGGAGCAGTTGACTCCAGCAAAGAGGGACATAAAGATAAGGAGAGTTTAAGGCAAAATATTTGAAAAAATTATATTGATATTATAATAAATCAATCCGTCGCAGTCAGATGGTGAGCGAGGTTCGACGAGCTCACCTCGCATGTCACTGCGACAAAAATTACACTCGGCGAAATTTTTAGGTAAATGAGCGAGCTCTCGCATTTGACACAATAAAATTTCGCCTCGAATTAATTGGCGAGGCATTTTTTAGTGGCAGGCAAAAAATGCCGAGCACAAATTATTGAAAATTTGCTTCGCGCAAATTTTCGGAATGAAAAATTAAAAATAAGAAACAAAAATAATCAACAAAATGGCGCGTTACAAGCATCCAAGCAGAAAGAAAAGATTGGCAAAAATTAGAAAGCAGACCAGATGGGCGCCTTTTTGGACAGTGCCTAAGATTTATGGAAAAACCAGAAGAATACATCCAGGCAGGCACACCAAACTAAAAAGAAGCTGGAGAAGGAAGAAGAATAAGGCGTGAAAGTTTGTTGTAAATTAAATTATAAAATCCAAAAATGGCTAAAAAAGAAGAAAAATCAAAAATAATTTTGGAAAGAAATTATATAATTCCTCTTAGAAGGGAGACTTTGAAAGCGCCTTCTTACAGGAAAGCAAAAAAGGCTGTAACAGCTGTCAGGGAATTCATTTCAAAGCACATGAAATCTTCTGATATAAAGATTGGCAAATACCTTAACCTCAAAATCTGGGAGCATGGAATAAAAAACCCTCCGCATAAAGTAAAGGTCACATCAACAAAAGATGACAAAGGCAGGGTTTTTGTTGAGCTTGCTGGTGCCCCGAAAGAAGAGCTTAAAATCGGGGAGAAGAAAAAAGCGGAAAAGAAAGAAGCAAAAGAGGAAAAACCTGAGCAGAAGCTTGAAAAAGAAGTCGGGCAAATAAAGGAAGAAAAGGCAGAAGAGGCAAAGAAAATAGAGCAGGAAGAAATAAAAGAGTTAAAGAAAGAGCACCCAAAGCATCATGCCCCAAAAGTTCCCCAGCAGCAAAAATTCCAGCAGCCCCATCCGACAGCACCGAAGAGCGTTTAATTAAATCAATTAAGTTTATTAAACCATCAACTTTTTCTCCCATTATGGAAAACTTGTTGCCATTTGAAAGAATAGAACAAAAAGTCCTTATTAGAAAAGAAGCAGAGACAGACGAAAAATATGGCTGTAAACCTGAAGAAAGAAAAACAGAGGATATAATAAATTATGGTATCGTAAATATAGATAAGCCAAAAGGGCCAACAAGCCATCAGGTTTCTGATTATGTCCAGAAAATTCTTCACATAAACAAGTCAGGGCACTCTGGAACTCTTGATCCTGCTGTTACAGGAGTCTTGCCAATCGCATTAGGCAGGGGAACAAGAATTGTGCAGGCTTTGCTGACAGCAGGCAAGGAATACGTTGCGATAATGCACCTGCACAAGGAAGTTGAAGAAGAAATATTGAAGGATGCAATCAATAAGCATTTTATAGGGCAAATAAAACAACTGCCTCCAGTCAAAAGCTCTGTGAAAAGGCAGTTAAGGACAAGAACAATCTATTATTTAGATATTCTTGAAATAGATGGCAAGGACGTTCTATTCAAAGTCGGTTCGCAGGCAGGAACCTACATAAGAAAATTAATTCACGACATCGGGCAAAAGCTGAAAGTTGGCGCGCATATGGCAGAACTCAGAAGGACAAAAGCAGGCCCTTTTGATGAATCAACTTTGTTTACTTTGCATGAGCTTCAGGATGCTTATTATTTCTGGAAGGAAGAAAATAATGAAAAATTCTTGAGAAAAGTTATTCAACCAGTTGAAAATGGAGCAAAGCATCTTCCAAAAATCTGGGTTTTTGATTCAACAGTTGAAAGCCTGTGCCATGGGACTGACTTGAAAGTTCCGGGAATAAGCAAATTAAACAATAACATCAACAAAGAAGAAACAGTTGCAATAATGACTTTGAAAGAGGAGCTGGTTGCATTAGGCACTGCAAAAATAAGTTCTGATGAAATGATGAAAGAAAAAGGCCTGGCAGTCCAGACAGAGAAAGTTTTTATGATGCCGGGGGTTTATAAGACATGACAGCCAGAAAAGAAATGTATGCAGAGTATCTGAGTTGCCGAATGTGCACTGGCTGCTGTAGTTTTTGCTTATAAATTTTAAAATGGATTTTCTGCGTTAGCAGAGTAGAATTGAGGAATTGGGGCGAAAGATTTATATATCTGTCGTATATACACTAGCTATATGACAACTGAAATGATTACACTAAAACTGGACGATACTTTTTTGAAAGAGATAGATTCTATCGTTGAGAAACAAGGCTACCATAATAGGACAGAGTTTATCAGAAATGCTCTTAGGGAAAAAGTGGAAGAAACCAAGCTAAAAGAAGCCATGATGGAAATTGCTCATCTGAAAGGAGCTTCTAAAAAGAAAACAAGCGATGAGCAGTTGGAAAAAGTAAGACAGAAAGTTTTTGAAGAGATTGATAGAAAAGTTAGATAAGTTCTTCTGGCTTATAATGTTTTGATATATCCTCCAGTTTTCTGAAATGCCTGTCTCTCGTTACAAGGATTAGGACATTGTCTCTTGCTACTATAGTATGCAAAGCATCTCCAGCAGGCACATCTCTTTCCTTTGCAATTTTTTTGGCTTCTTCTCTTTGTTTTTCTGTAGCAATAATCTTTTTTATAATGTTCTCAAAAGGCTTAAACATTCCATTGATTTCTGCGACTGAATAAAGTGTCTCAAGCTCTTTGATAAGAAAATCAGTAAGCACAATTGTCTTTTCTTGTGCTTTTATTTTGACTAGAAGCTTAAAGGCGTAATCGCCTAGTGGTTCGTTGTTGTAGCCTTTCCTATCTTCGTAAAGATCAACCCAGATTGATGTGTCTATAATGTATTGTTCTGATATTATTGATTAAGCATAAGTTTGGGTATTTATAATTTGCTCAAATTTAGGAATAGGTAACTTTATCTAATCTTTTGTAATTTTAACTGGAGCATATTTTTTCTTAAAAGATGGATAATTCAATCTATGTGCCCATTCATCTTGGCTTAATTCATTCACACCTAATTTTTGCCTAACAGCAGGTGTCATCCAACAATGATTGGCTGGATTATCAGCCTTACAAGTTCCACTAGATACTAATCTAGAATCTGTTTGGACAGCTTTAACGTTTAATTTATATAATCCATAATGGACAACAACAGTTTCATTTCTTTCCCATTGACCTGTTAGTCCAAGCGAATCTCTTATTTCCTTTGATAAGCCAACAATTAAATCATTGTTTCTAATTGGATATCTATTTCCATATTGTGCTGGTGAATCATAGACTTCAACATCAGTTATTGCTCGAGATAATAAATGGGTATGTGCATGTGATTCTTGTCTTTGTAATCTTTGGACCTCCTCAAACATTTCTCTTAATGCTGAATCATTAATACCTAAGGATAAAGATTTTTCCAAAGTTTCTTTTATGTAATCAACAGATGTCCCTCTAATTCCAGGCTCAGCATTTATAGCCATTTGCGCCCTTTCTTCCAGACTTAAATTTCCCACATAGCTTGAATGTCTTGGGTTGGAAGTATAAACAATACATGGAGATAAAAGTTGATTATCATCTCCCATAATTTTTAATCCTTGACTTGGTGTAATAATTTTGGTGTAGCCCGTAGCACCTTCCCTTCTGTCTAATGCAGGAATAAAATTTTCGTCTATTAATAATGCTATACCTTTGCATTCACTACCTAGCTCTATACCAAGAACCAATCCTGGCCTGTTTCTTGTACCCCTAGATTCAATAGATTTTTTATTATAGCTTCTGTGTGCGCCAACCAATGTTGCCATTATTTTCCTTTGAGGCCTGAACTCAGAATTATCCCACATTAATGAACCATATCCAAAAACCCAAACTTGTGGCATATCACTCAGATTTGTTATATTTTATTTAAATTTTGCTGATTAGATTAACTCTTATTATACACTTTTCAAGAAGTCTGCATAAGCTTTTTGTTCTGATGGTGACAGTTCACCAATCATTGTTTTTATTTTTTTATTCCATCTTTTGATACGACTTACAGCATAATTGTAAAATGGTTGGTGATTACTTAAAGCTCTAAAATA
>CAYIKX010000094.1:0-5205 GCA_964364025.1 uncultured Methanosarcinales archaeon | reverse complement strand
AATAAGCAAGATTGTTTATCAAAGCGCAAGAGGCAACGTTTACGGGTTATTAGCCCTGCCAAAAAATATTTCCGAGCAATTGCCGGGAGTTATTTTGCTTCCTGGCGCTGGAGTTTCAAAAGAAAATGAGTTAAAGCTTGCTGAAAAGATTGCCGAGCTTGGAGCAGCTGTTTTAACCATTGACCAAAGGGGAGTAGGCGAAACAAATGGGGATTTTCCTTCTCTGGAACAAGATTATGCAAATTTTTTACAGGCAAAAGAGCCTGTGCAGCATCTTATAGTTTATGATGCATTGAAAGCTTATGACTTGTTATACAGCGCTCCATTTGTAGACCCTGACAGGATAATAATTGCTGGCGAAAGTTTAGGAGGAAGGATTGCAATCATTGCTGCTGCCATAGACAGGAACATAAAAGGGGTTCTTGTTATAAGCTCAGCAGGGCTTGATTTTGCCATGACAAACGATACTAAAGTTAATGCCTTCCTCAATTCAATTGATTCTGACCATTATATAGATGTGATAGCTCCAAGAAAATTAGTGATAATGCACAATCTCAACGATAAGGTTATTCCACTAAGCTCTGCGGTAAACTCATATCAAAAGGCACAAGAGCCTAAAAGGTTTGTTTTGGTAAATGACACTAGCTGCAACCATGGCTACTGCGACAGCATGTATGATGGGTTGGTTGAGAGTTTAGATTATTTGGTTGAGATAAAGTCGAAGACGATTGTTTCTGTGCCAATGGAATGAAATCACAAATTATTTTAGCTTTATCTTTGTATATTAGAACGTTCCAGTTTTCCAGTTATTCGTGCCAATAAACTTGGAACTATTAGTCTTCCTCTTTCATATACATTGCCTAATCCACCATAGACATATCTTCCCCTAAATACGCCATTAATACGAATTTCTCCGCCATACATTAAATTGCTGACTACGCCTGCATTGCCATCTATATTTATTGTGCCACCGTCCATCATATCTCCGATGCAATGGTCTTCGCTTGTGGCATTTCCGGCTATATGTATCCGCCCATTTTTCATGCATAGTCCTATTTCATTACCACCATCTTTACCAATTTTAATTGTGCCTCCTTCCATGTGTGAGCCTATTTCCCAAGCCATACAATTGGAATGAACGTGTATAAGAGCACCATTTTTCATACCATAGCCTAATTGTGTAGATTCGTAAACATTTCCATTTACTCTAATAGTACCCCCTTCCATCCAAGTACCTATTGGTATTCTTCCTCTCGCATCTTTCTCTACATATATGGAACCACCTTGCATCTGATGGCCTAAACCCCAATGGCTTTCTTCATTAGGAGAATAATCTCCTTTAATCATTATTGAAGCATTACCTTTTAACTGATGGCCAATGATTGATTTGCCGCTAACATTACCTTTCACAATAATAGCGCCTCCACTCATGCTTTCTCCAATATCCACATTAACTAAATCCCCTTCATAAACTAAAGTGCCTCCTATCATATAATTTCCTAATTCTGTTGGCTTGGTTTTTTGTGTTAAAACTAATATGCCTGATTTCATCTCGTAACCAACATGGTCTGCGCCCCACACTCCTAAATCACAGTCAATTACAAGTTTAGCATTTTGAAGAATATCCAAATATTGCAAACTTACTTTCTCACCTTCTGTAAGAACAACTGTGTCCAACCCTTCTAACCTGACTTTTGCAGCTGAAGACCTGTCAACCAAATAAAATAATTGCGGGAGAATGTTTGCTGATTCTACATACGGATGCAAATCTGTTTTTTCAGCGCTGACTTTTGTCTTTTGCCTTATTGCAGAACCGACAGCACACATGAACAATGTATACTCTAAGCTGTCATCTCTATTTAATTCATGGAATCTTTCAACATCTGATAAAGAGTAAGGAATTCCCCTTAGATTTTGTAGAGTAGCATTATAAACTTCCTTTATCTTCCAATGTGGAACAGGAGGTTTCCAGTTGTCATGCAGCCTATTCAAGCGTACAATAGGAATTTGGTCGTATTCTTGCTGTGTTACCTCATTCCTTCCTTGCGCTTTAGCTTTCTCTCTCGCTTCTTCCTGAAACCTTCTAAAAGCTTCATTTAATTCATCTTCTAAGTTTCTTGCCATTTGATTAGTAATATGCTTATTTTCCCAAATCTACGTTTGTTAATCTCCTTTTATTATCTTAGCTACTATACCCCATCCAGATAAAGGTTCTACCAATTTTCCTTTCTCGTAAACTTTGCCATTATATCCCATAAACTTCAATAAAGCATCTTTGTAGATGAAATTTCCATCTATGTGTATCGTGCCACCAAACATTTCTGAGCTAATCTCTTTAACATCACCACCAATTCTTATTGTGCCGCCGGTCATTCTACTACCTACAGGGTATACATATTGCTCATCTTGTTGGTGTACATTACCGCCTATTTTTATCTCACCGCCGCTCATGTTTGATGCTATATCTACCCCTACATCACCAACAATCTTAATTAGTCCACCCTCCATTAAGCACCCTATTTCATGTCCAAGACAGTTTCCATTAACTATTATTCTCGAGCCATTTTTGTTTCTTGTTCCCACACTAACTTTTCCTTGCACATTTCCTGCAACTTCAATAACACCACCATCCATATAGCACCCCAAATATCTATTGTTACCATAATTGCCTTCTATCTTAATTCTTCCGCCAGACATTTCGTAACCAACCCCATAGTTACATATTTCACTGTTGTGGCAATTCCCTTTGATAGTTATATCTCCTCCTTTCATCTCGTACCCAATACTTGCTTCGCCAGTTACATTTCCGTTTATTATGATTCTGCTATCTCCGCCTATTCTCTCGCCAATACTTCCTCCATTGTAGTCACCTTCGTAAATAATTGTACCACCTTTCATTTCCCAGCCTAAATCCTTTGGCCTTACTTTTTGTGTTACTACAATCTTTCCTGACTTCATTCTGCTACCTATGCCACCATATGATTGAAAATCACAATCCACAGTGAGATTTCCAGCGTCGAAATCAGATAATGATGCCCATTTACAATCCATCAACACAACAGTGTCTAATTCTTCAAACCTAACCTTGGCCTCTTGTGTATGTTCAGCTAAATAAAACAATTGCGGCCGCAAGAATTCTGATTCGACGAAAGGTTTTAATTCAGTCTCGTCAATTTTAGTATGTCCTTTTGATTTAAGCACCTCGCCTACTGCGCACATAAAAATGTGGTAGTCTAATCCGTCATTTTTATTAATAAAATGAAATCTAAGAGCATCGTCTACAGTTAATTCAATCCCCTGCAACCTAGTTTTTAGAGAATCATACCTCTCGAAAGAATAATCATTCCATGATTGATATAAGGATGTTAACTTCACAACCGGATTTTGATTGTAATCCTCCTGTGTTACTTCTTTTTTACCTTCTGCTCTAGCTCTTTCTCTTGCTTCTTGCTGGAATTTTCTGAAGGCTTCATTTAAGTCATCTTCTAGATTTCTTTGCGGCATTTTAGATATTCATGACAATTTTTACACCAGCTTTGTGAAGGTCTCTTAAGACATGAACCACTTGCGTCCAAACGGCATTTGTATAAGCTGCATAGTAATTTGAGGGACTATAAACCCTGTCACCTCCTTTTTCAAAAGTCCTCAATTGTGTAGATTCTTCTGGGCTTAGCTTGACTTCCCGGAGTTGTGATTCCAATCTTCCAATGTTTGTATTTACTGATACTATTTGTTCGCCTGCATATTTTTTAAAATAGCCGCATAGCATATAAGCTGTAACTTTGTCCCGCAGCCTTGCGGAAACTAAAGCTTCCTGTGAAAGCTCATGAGAAGGATTTAATGCAACTAGTTGCGTAACAGATGATGCATCATTTTCATCTAAGATAGGCTCTCCTTTTGTTTCTTTTAAAAAGAATCTATAAGCCCTCATCCTAATATTTGTATCATTCATTAAAGCGTCTCTTTCTTTTGGATTTACCAGGCTTCTCGGGTCTCTGTAAAGATGATCATCCATTATTCTAAAGTATTCTGCCAGTTTTCTTTGAGCTGAATTCGACTGTTGAAGTTGCCTCCTCTCTGGAGCCAATTGCCTTTCTGCTTGTCCTTGTTGCTCTTCACGATGATAAAGGGCAGCTAAATCTTTCAGTTCTCCTGCATCGAATCCCTTAGTCCCAGGTGTACAAAGATGACCTATTCTGTCAAAATAGCTTATTATCTCTAGATGATGTCTCACTAATTCCTGAGGAGACATTCCTTTACCGTTTCTTTGCAAATAATTTATCATATCTTCAAGGTCTGTATGAGAAAATCTTACAACAACATCCCAGAAATTATGGCCAGTTGCAGTCCCGCCTTTACCACGAGCGCCACCACTAGTCATCGCAGCCGAGAACGCTTGGTATGCGCTATTCACTTCGCTTTCAAAATTGCTTTCGTTTGGCATTTTTTAACTTAATTTCACTCTTTGATATTGTAAGTAGTCACAGACTCTTATTATCCTGTTAGATGGACAACCTGTTTTTCCTAATGCACCTGTAAATAATCGAGGTAAGATTTGTTCTCTTCTGACCTGATCTCCCACAGTGCAAACGCCGTAAGTACCACCTGGTCCCTGCTGCACTACAATGCAATCCTTCGGACCATCTTTTGCATAGACACAATTCATTTTAATACCAGTGTTAACATAAACATTGGAAGGGGGGCTTTGAGGTGGCTGTCCACCGCTTCCGCTTGATGGCGGCAAAGCGCTTTGTGGTTGCCTCATATTTTCAAGCAGATATCTTATTCTCTCATCTCTCTGGTCTAACTTTTCAGCTAGTCTTCCTAAAGATTCTCTTACTTCTTGGCCTAAATCATTTAAGAAATATTTTGTATCCTCTCTGACTTCTCTTTTGATATCTGCTACTACATCTCTGACTCTTCTCTCGGTCCGCACTTCCATTAATCTTGAGCCAAGATAACTAAGAGCTAGCTGTCCGAACGTTTCTGCTGGCAATTCATCTCGTGTGTGGCCAATAGCCCCCTCTATTTCCGTCCTTAGGCGTGGCGACAAGGATGACCATGCTCTATCTACGTCGTCTTCTAGCTGCCTATTCATATTAACTGGTAAGTAATATCACTTTTTAAAATTATTGCAATAAAAATAAATCAAAACCGGCTTGTTTGCAAGTTAACTCGTAATTAGAAAGATTTAAGGGGCTTTAG
>CAYIKX010000093.1:0-5207 GCA_964364025.1 uncultured Methanosarcinales archaeon | reverse complement strand
TTCTACTATTGTGTATAGCTCATTTATGGCCTTGTCCTGAAAAGATAATTCAGCAGAATGCATTGGTTGATACTAACATCCCTTACCTTTACAGGCTTGACTGCCAGAATTTCCACTTCTATCATGGAGCTTTCAAAAGCAATTATCAAATCCGGAGTTTCTGTTTTGCTTTGGTCAAGCTGTAATCTTTGAATATTCTTCAAATAAGGCTTGACCCATGTCATGTACATCCTTATTATCTCAAAATGCTGCCTCAGGTACTTTAAGGTAAATTTTCTCCTGTTCTTCACTTCCTCGTATGTGTGCTCTTTCCACGCTAAAAAGCTTCTTAACTTTCTCTTTAAGACTTCCCTTACTTTCCTGTTGAATTGCCCCCTTTCCCTTTCAACAACAATATCAACATCCTCTTGTTTTTTTGGATGGGTGCTGAAAAATAAATCAGGCAGTGTTGTAAATTGCACTTCCCGAGCCATTCCGTAAACAGATGCAGGATTTTTTGCTCCTTGTTCTACCAAATCAACCCAGATGCCTTTAAGCGTTATTTCCGCGCTTTCAGCGCTTGGGCTTGTAGTATAGCTGTCTGCATAATAGCTAAGCCTTTCGTCAAGAATTCTCATTTCCCTGACTAACTGGAACAGCTCCCTTACCATTTTTCCTATTGTTGCCAGGAATTGGCTTACCTTGTCCTGCTGCAATCCTAATCTTTGCTGCGATGCGCCGAAAAATGCAGAGTTCTCAGCAGCTGCAAAAACATCTGTTATCTTGTCAATTCTTGGAAACCCGCCAAAATATCTCAGGTAATGCAAAGTCCAGAAATAAGGCTCTTCAATGGAAATGTTGTAGCCTTCGTAATGAAGCCTGTACCTTCTCGCAGGGCTTGGGTAGCCTGTTTTTGTGAATGAGCCGCGAAATTCTTCGCTTTTTTCTATCTCCTCAAACCCGTATTTTTTCAGGTCAGCTTCAGTTGTTGCCATTTTCCCTTTTTTTAGATTTTAATTGAATATTTCGTTTTTAAAGTTATTGGTTTTATTTAATGATGCTGAGGATGCTCATGCCCTAACGAGCGCCTTTTCTTAAGCTCATCTATGTGCTGAATTTTGTTTCCGATAATTTTTTTCAAGTCCCTGCCGAATGTCTCGAGTATCAATGATACATGCTCCCCTCCCAAAAAATGGGGAAGTATTACATAATCAGCTCCTGCATCATAAAGCTCCAAAGCCTCGTCAATCTGGCTGGCTGTTGCAAATATAATAACTTTTTTATTTGATTTTTTGGCCTCTTGTATCAGAAGCAGGTTGTCATTCTTGTCGGGAACCGTTGATATCACTAGTGAGGATTCCTTGAGGTTTGCCTTTTCCAATATCTCTATGTCGCCCACATCGCCGTACATGCAAGGCACTTTTTCAGCAATAAGCTTCTTAATAACCTCTGGGTTGAAGTCGATAACAATATGCTCTCTTTTGATTTTGCGCAGGCTCCTTATTATGCTGTAGCCTATCCTGTTGTAGCCGCAGAGCACAACAGAGTTTTTCATCTTCTTCGGGATGTATTCAAGAGATTTGTACGTTGCAGTAAATTTATCAAACATTGAAAGGTGCGGCGCAAGCTTCTGGTAAATTGCGCTGTTATAATCGATAAAATAAGTTGTGAGTATGATTGTTACTACTGCAAGCAGGACAGTAAGGGAAAAGATATACTGGCTGATGTGCCCTAAAATCAGCCCCTGGCTGGCAAGAATCAATGAAAATTCAGATACCTGCGCTAGTGATAAAGAAGCCAAGAATGAGGTTCTTTTGCTATATCCGAAAAATGAGCACAAAAGCATTACAATATACGGCTTTAGCAAAATGACAAGGGCAACAAAAATGAACAGCATGCTTATTATTCTGCCAAATGCCTTCAAGGACAATTGCATTCCAAGAGACACAAAAAACAGCACGGAAAAGAAGTCCCTCAAGGGCGTTATCTTCCCTATTATTCCCGCGTTATAAGGCACATTTAGCGTTACGCCTGCGATAAAAGCCCCGACTGCTATTGAAAATCCAAGCGAGCTTATGAGCATTGAAAACAAGAATGCAGTTGCAATGGATGCAATAAACAAAAGCTCCTGTGAAGCAGCTGCAAACCTGAACAGTTTGGGAAGAATATATTTTCCTGCAAAAACTGAAATGATTATTATCGCAGCCCCTTTTAATAATGACAAAAGCAAAACATCTGCTGCAAAAGTTCCCTGGCTTAAAAATGATAATGCAAAAATTGCAAACAAGTCCTGCAATAACAAAATTCCTATGATAATCCTTCCATGCAGAGTGTCAAGCTCTCTTTTATCTGAAAGCAGCTTTACAACCACCATAGTCGAGCTGAATGCAACTATCAATCCCAAATAAGCGGATTCAAGAGTTTTAAAACCAATTAAGAATGAAACTATAAAAGACAGCGCAAATACTGCAATTATTTGTATTGAGCCGCCAATTGTCGCTATCAAACCAACATCTTTCAGCTTTTTTATGTCTATTTCCAAGCCAACTATAAAGAGCAGAAATGCAATTCCGATCTCTGATAAATTGTTTATAATTTCAGTATTTGTAATAAGGCCAAGATAAGGCCCGAGGATGATGCCGGCAATGATATAGGCTGGAATCAAGGGCTGTCTCAGGAATCTGGCTAAATAAGCAAATAAAGTCGATATTATTACTATAAATCCTATATCAAAAAATATATTCTGCGTCATTATTCGTAAATCTTTAGCTCATCATTTTCTTTTTGGTGCTTTGATTTTCTCTCATTCAAATTTAGCTCAATAACATCATTTTTCTTGAGCATCTCTTCTACTTCCCACCTTGTTTTGCCCAGCAATTCAGCCAAATCCCCTATTCTCATTTTACACCTCCACTTTTCTTCCTGATTTCCAAGATAAATCCATCCCTGTGCTTCTTAAACTCAAGCTCCATGCCTTTTTTCAAGCCTTCATACTCTGCAAGAAGCTTTGGAATAGTGATTATCAGCTGTCCAGAAGGGAGCTTTTGAATCTTTACCATCTTGATAATAGTATTTTTAATAGTATTTTATATATTTTAAAAGATAATTTTAAAAATATTTAAATTAATAGTATATAAAGCTTTCGAAAACGCAGTTTTTGACAGTCCGAAAATGAGTGAGCGAGCGAGTGAGCTTCGTTCAGTTGAGTGCGAGAACGCAAATTGACTGATTTTCGATAGTTGCGGTTTTAGGATATGTCAATCAAAAAAACAAAAGCATTTTAAATCAACAAAAATTACTTTTATCATGGCGATGGACAGGCCTTCATGGGTCAAGGACAAGAAAGTGGCAGATGATTTTGAAGTAATAAGAGCAAAGCCTTACGACGACTACAAAGACCACAGGAATGATGATGGCTGCTACACTTTAATAAGAATTTACTGGGACACTCACGAGATTGGAGTCGCAATTTGTGATTACCAGCATACTATCCTAAAGGAGTTCAGGGGCAAGAGGGCGCAGGATTTGTACGTAGCTATATTCAAATACAACGACGAGCACAAAAAAAACTGGTTCAAGGTGCTTGATCATGCTGCATATCTCGGTAAAGAGCTGAAAAAAGCTGAAATATGCCTGGCTATGGGCGTTGAGTATGTTCAGGAATGAATTCTAAAGCCTTTTCTTATTGAAAGTTTCATAAGCAATATCAAAAATTGTTTATTTAAACAGCTTTGTAAGTGCTTGCTATAAGTCATAGAAAATACTTAATCTTCTTCAATATCTTTAACTTTTTCTTCTTTCCCTCCTTTTTTATCGGTTTCGTTGAATTTAGTCTCTTTTGTTTTACCTTCTTTTTCTTCTTCAACTTCTATTTTTTCTTTTGCTCCTTTCTTTACTTCTTTCTCTTTTTCCTCAAACTTGGCTAACTTAGTAACTTCATCTACACTTAAGCCAGTTCTTTCCGATATTTCTTGAATTATAGCATTTTTATCCGCTGTTTCTAATGTGAATTTTAATTTTGCATCACCAATTTCTATTTTTACTTTTGCTTCCCCATCTTCTATCTCTACCTTAATTTCTCGCTCTTCTTCCTCTTCCTCAAATTTCTCTACACTCTTTTCCAAAATTCTTTCAGCATTCTTGATTAATTGCTCAGCAGCATTTGCTTGCCCGAATGCTTCGCCAAAATCATTATTTTTTAATGCTTCTTCAGCATTAGATATTTTTTCTCTGGCATTGTCCATCAATATTGTTATAGGAGTTTCATTTGCAACATGTCTTTCTGATTTATGCTCTTGCAGTTCTTCCTCCAATTCTTGCAAATCTTCTTTTGCATCTTCAATTTCATCTTCAGCCTTTGCTTTTTTAATGTCTGCAAGTCCTTTTTCTTTTTCGATATCTTTTATCTCTACCTCAATTTCCTTTTCAGATTTTCCAGTTTTTTGCCTTATTTCGATTTTTGTCTTGTCCTTTTTGTTTTTGATTTCAATTTTAACTTCGCTGGTTTTATTTTGAAGAGTGCTCAAGAGAGAATCAAGCAATGCTTTTTGTTCCTCATTTAAAGTTCCCTTGACTTCAATTTTTATTTTCAAATTATTGCTTGCTTCTTCAACCTCTTCTTCATGCTCTTCCAATTCTCGCTCAATCTCAATCTCTTCCTCTATCTGCTTGGTAGCATTTTCTTCTTTTATGTCAGAAATGCTTTTCTTGACTTTTGAAAGGATTTTGACTTGCTCGTCTTTAGATTTTGCAACAGCATCTAGCTTGTTTGCTTCTGCCATTACTTTTACTTCTTCCAATCTTTCTCTTGCTATTTCAATGCCTTTTCTGGCTTTATCAGTAGGATTAAACGTCAGAAGAAGGTTTAGGTTATCTAATGCTTTATCTAATCCCCACAGAAAAGAATCTGGAGTAACGCCAGGATCTACAATCTTTTCTTCGTGAGCATATGCTACAGACAATAAGAAAATAGAAATCATTAACACTAATATTTTTTTCATAAATTAACACTCTCTGTTGTTATAAAATTATATAATGCTAACTGACTTTGCAGGCTTTGTCACTTGGATTTACTCAAGACTTTCTTGCCATCACAAAAATAACAATTGCCACAATAACCAATACAACGCCCATTAGCAAATGCGCTGTATGGGGCAATCCAAAACCTATGCCAGAGTTTATGTGCACCGAATGCGGCATAACTGCATAGAACAATCCAAGCAGCCCGA
>CAYIKX010000092.1:0-5342 GCA_964364025.1 uncultured Methanosarcinales archaeon | reverse complement strand
GAGGAAAAAAATAAGCTTCTGATGGAATTAAGCACTTTGTACGCCAATGGGATGATTAGCAAAGGAAAGATAGAAAAGATGGTCGGAAAGGATATTGCTGATGAGATGGAATTTATAAAGAAAAAAGCCATAGAATCAGCTAAAAAGGGAATTGAAATTGGAAGAAAATTCAGAAAGAAGTGAATATATATTTGACACTTCTGCTTTAATAAGTTTAGGAGCTGTTAAAGTAATTGATAATGTTTTAAAGCTGACCAAAATAATAATAACTCTTTCTATAATTAAAGAGCTTGAAGAATTCGCAAAACATGGGGACAAGTACGGAAAAGCAAGCGAAGAAGTGCTAAAATATAGAGATAAATTTATTGTGAAGAAAGTAGAAATTAAAGAATCAATTCAGTATATTGAGAAAACTGATAATGAACTATACAATCTTGCTAAAAAACAATCGTCTACATTAATAACTGATGACATAAAATTTTCTCATCATGTGGATGGAAAAATTGGAACTCAATTAAGCACTTTTTTTCTAACATTATTGGTTTCATCCAAGCATTTATCAAAGAAAAAGGCATTAGAACTTTTGGAAGAATTAAGAAACATTAGAAATTGGAAAGATAATATAATCTATTTAATAACGAAAAACCAACTTGAATTATTATAGCCCCGATATGTTCAAGGATTGTTGAATATAACAATATTAATCCGTTAAACCAAAAATTCTTAAATATTGCCTATTTCTATCTTCATATGAAGAAGTTATTTTTTTTGGTTGTAATATTGAATTTGTTATTAACGCCTAATGTTCTTGCCAAGCAGGGGCATATGAAATTATTGGCTGTGAAGGAAACAGAAAACGGCTATGAAGGCGGCATAGCTGACTTGTACCTTGAAATAAAGCCAGGCTCAGGCAGGGTTTTTCTTGAAACATTTCCCCTGACAAGAACTGATACACAAATGTCAACAAGGTTTGCAAAGGCAATAGCATGCGATCTTATTGACAAAGATTGCGATGATGTTGATTTTTTCTACACAATAACAGCTGACTCTGCAATAATAGCAGGCCCGAGCGCAGGCTCTTCAATTGCTGTATTGACAGTGGCAATGCTTGAAGGCCTTGAATTAAATGAGGAATATGCCATAACAGGGACAATAAATTCCGGCGGCTTAATAGGGCCTGTAGGAGGCTTAAAGGCAAAAATAGAAGCTGCAAAAAAAGCTGGCTTGAAAAAGGTTTTCATACCAGATGGCGAGATAATAGCAAGGGTTGATAACGCCACAATAGACTTAAAGAATCTTTCAGGGCAGTTAAATATAGACATTGTTGAAGTATCGACATTAAGCGAAGCTGTCAAGCAATTTACAGGCAGGGACTTGAAGCAAAAATTCAAGAATATAGAAATAAGCGATGAGTACGCAAACACGATGAAATCATTAGCTATGGATTTGTGCAATAGAAGCAGTAAGCTAAAAGCAGACTCGGCAAAATTGAACTATTCATTAAATGTCTCTGCATTAAAGGAAAATGCAAAAAATCTGACAAGCAAAGGCAGGGAAGCTTTCGAGAAACAGACTTTTTACTCTTCAGCAAGCTATTGCTTCGGGGCAAATGTTGAATATTCTGCTTTGTTTTTGCTGTCAAAAAACTTGTCAAGAGAAGCCTCAATAAGGGAAATAGAAAAAATAAAGCACGAAATAAATGACTTTCAAAACAAAGTTGACAGCATAAATAGAAAAACAATTACGGATTTAGAGGCTTACATTGTAATTAAGGAAAGGCTTGCAGAAGCAGAGGAATCTGCTGAGCAGTCTCTTGAAATATTAAATAGGACAAATAAAACTGAGAGGGCTGCAAGAACAATGGCTTATGCTTCTGAAAGAGTCAATTCAGCTTATTCATGGGCAGCTTTTCTAGGCAAAAATGGCAAGGAATTTAATTTAAACAAGGATGTGCTTAAAAAATCCTGCCAAAACAAAATAAGCGAAGCAGACGAAAGAAAGCAATACGTTGAGATATATTTTCCAAGCACTTTGGATAATATAAAAAAGGAGATTGACAATGCAAACAAAGAGCTGGAAAAAGGCAGCTACGAGCTGTGCTTTTCAATGGCTAGCAAGGCAAAAGCCGATGTTGATGTTATATTAAACATATTTGGCGTGGATAGCGGGCAGTACAACAATATTGTTGAAAGAAAGCTTGAAATAGTCAAAAATAACATCGCAGAGCAAATATCAAAAGGGGTATTCCCAATTTTAAGTTACAGCTATTACGAATATGCAAACTCATTAAAAGAGAATGATGTATTTTCTGCGCTTCTTTACTCGGAATATGCATTAGAGCTGGGAAACCTTGGCATATATTTCAAGGAAGACCATAAAAAAAGCAAAATAACTGGCATTGACAGCAGATTATTAAGTGTTTTTCTTATAGGATTTTTTGTAGGCATTTTCGCTGCTTTTTTAGCAAAAAGGAAAAGCGCAGGAATAAAAATTAAAGCCAGGAGAAAAAAGTAAAGCAGCTTGGTTTGAAAGATTTTTCATGTTGCAAAAATTTAATTTAAAATATAGAATAAATGATTATAAACCCGAGCAGAACAAAATTAATTTGCTCTGCCGGGAAAAAAGAGGTGATAGATTATCACTTGTCAAAAATCGTAGATTTTTGACCATGATCGGAAATTGAAAAATTCCGACATTGGAAGTGATATATTATCACTATGAAATAGTTTATGCTTATTATTACTTTAAAATGAAGAAACTTATATTTAAACTTTTCTATTGGAAGCTGTGCTTTTTATTTTTGATGGCTGTTTTACTGGCTGGCTGCGCTTCAATTACTGGCAGAACAATCAGCCAAGCGCCGAATGAAATATCAAAGACTCCTGAAGCTTATTTCTGCCCAAAGGATGATTGCAGCAGGGTTTTTGAAAAGCACATTAATTCAGCTAACTTTTCAGTGCATTGCGCATTCTATGATATAAATTTAAGGAATATTATAAGCTCGCTTGCCAATAAGAGCAAGAGCATAGATGTTAAAGCAGTTATAGACAGCTCCAATTATAAAGAACAAATAAAAGGCGATGGCATAAGATTAGATAACAATAACCAGTTAATGCACAATAAGTTCTGTGTGATTGACAGCGGCATTGTTATCACAGGCTCGTTTAATCCAACTGGCAATGACAATAACTTCAACAATAATAATATTGTCGTTATTTACTCAAATAATTTGGCACGAAATTATGAAGATGAATTTGATGAGCTTTGGAATGGCAAGTTTGGAAAAGGCGCTAATGCCGAATATCCGATTCTGTACATCAACAATGCAAAAATAGAGAATTATTTTTGCCCGGAAGACAAATGTGCGTCTCATATTATCAGTTTAATCCACAATGCCGAAAGCAGCATTTATTTCATGAGCTTCAGCTTTACAAATGAGGAAATTGCAGATGCTTTGATCAAGAAAGAGGGGCTTGACATAAGGAGCATTTTTGACTCTTCGCAATCTGCAAGCAGGTTTTCGCAGTTTAAAAGACTTGAAGATTTCGGCATGAATGTGAAAAAAGACAAAAGCAAATATAAAATGCACCACAAAGTGTTTATCATAGACAATGAAACTATTGCAACTGGCAGCTTCAACCCCACTTTAAGCGCTGACACCAAAAATGATGAAAATTTGCTTATAATCCACGATAAGAAAATCGCAGAGGCATTTCTGAAGGAATTTGACAATTTATGGTAGTAACAAATTAGAACATTAACAGAAAGGTTTAAATACAGATATCAAAAAACTGCAATGATGAAGAAATTTTTTATATTCAGTTTTATATTCTTGTTGTTAATACTTAGTGCATCGGGAACTAAATCACTTGGGTATATGCCTGGAGAAGTTATTGTAAAATTAAAGCATAGCCCAGATAAAATAATTCTTAATTCTGCAGGTGTTGTAGAAACCGGAGTTAGTTCAATTGATGTCTTAAATTCAAAATATAAAGTTACTAAGATGGAGAAAATACTTGAAAGGCATGAAAAGAATAAAAAAGCGTTAAATTCTTTTGAAAAACATGGCTTGGACAGGATTTTTCTGCTAAAAATGCCTAAAAATGTGGATGTTGATAAAGCAATTAGGGAGTTCAATAATAACCCAAATGTGGAATATGCTGAGCCAAACTATATAGTTCATACTGCATTAATACCTAATGACCCAGATTTTTCAAAATTATATGGCTTGCATAATACTGGGCAAACAGGAGGCACTTTAGATGCTGATATAGATGCTCCTGAAGCATGGGATTTGCAGACAGGCAGTAATAATGTTGTGATAGCAGTAATTGATACAGGCGTTGATTATAATCATGCAGATCTTTCATCAAACATGTGGACAAATCCAAATGAAGTGCCTAATAATGGCTTAGATGATGACGCAAATGGATTTATTGATGATGTAAAGGGCTGGGATTTTTACAATAACGATAATGACCCATTTGACGACCATGGTCATGGCACTCATGTTTCTGGAACAATTGGAGCTGTTGGCAATAATAACATAGGTGTTGCTGGAGTTAACTGGAATGTCAAAATATTGCCAATAAAGTTTTTAGGTTCTGGTGGCTCTGGAACAACTACTGGTGCAATAAGCTCAGTGCAATATGCAACTCTTATGGGCGTGCATGTAATGAGCAACAGCTGGGGTGGTGGTGGCTTTTCTCAGGCTTTGAAAGATGTTATATCCGCTGCTAACAATGCTGGTATTTTATTTGTTGCAGCTGCTGGCAATGCTAACAATAATAATGATATAAGTCCAACTTATCCTGCAAGCTATGATGTGCCTAATGTAATTGCAGTTGCAGCAACAGACCATAATGACTTGAAAGCAAGCTTCTCAAGTTATGGCGCTAACTCTGTGCATCTTGGCGCTCCAGGAGTTAATATTTATTCAACTGTTCCTATAGGCAATTGCTCACTTTGCGATCTTTCTGGCTACAAATATCTCAGCGGAACTTCAATGGCAACTCCGCATGTTTCAGGAGTTGCTGGATTAATAAAAGCTCAATTTCCATCATTAACAAGCAATGGGGTAAAAGCAAGATTATTGGGTGGTGTAGACATAATTCCATCTTTAAATAGCATAACTGTAACTGGTGGAAGATTGAATGCGTATAACTTATTAGAAATAGATACTATACCACCATCAGCAGTTACAGATCTTGCAACAATAAACCCAAGCTTTAATTCTATTACTTTAACGTGGACAGCAACTGGTGATGATGGTAATATTGGAACTGCAAACTCTTACGATATGAGGTATTCAACTTCATCAATAGCAGATGCAAACTGGAATA
>CAYIKX010000091.1:0-5352 GCA_964364025.1 uncultured Methanosarcinales archaeon | reverse complement strand
TCAGGTCAGGGCATCTCCTTTTAGGGTCTGCTTTTGCATAAGCATCATTTGGCCCGTCAACTTTTGCAATCTCTACTTTGCTGTCAAAAATTTCAGACATAATTTCTGCCAGCTCTATAATGCTCACCTCTTCTTTGTCATTGCCGACATTAAAAGGTTCGCCATTATAATCTGAAAACAATACTTTGAAAAAACCAACAAGAGCATCTGTCACATAGCAAAAGGTTCTGGTGCTGTTGCCATCACCATAAACAGGAATTGGCTCGCCTCTGAACACATTTGCAGTAAAATTTGGGATTACCCTGTAATCGTCCATCCTCATTCCAGGGCCATAAACATTGAAAGGCCTTACCATTTTTACAGGAATTTTGTAAGTTTCAAAATAATTTACGCACAAGGTTTCACCCAATCTTTTAGATTCGTCATAATTTGCTCTCGGACCTATGCAGGATACATTGCCAAAATAAGTTTCAGGAGTAGGCACAAACCTCGGATCAGGATCGCCGTAAACTTCGCTTGAGCTAAAATATAGCATGCTTTTTACATTTTTTTCTTTGGCAAGCTCAAGCATGTTTTTAGTTCCTAAAACCCCGACATCGATAGTCTCTATTTTGAACTTCCTGTAAAATCTTGGAGACGCTATGCCGGCAGCGCTGATAATATAATCAATATCCTCCTCTACTTTTAAGGGAATGGTTACATCGTGCTTTATTGCGTTAAAATTTTTGCTATGTTCGATATTATATTTTAAGCCTGTTATGAAATTATCTACAGAGATTATTTTGCAGGGTTCATCAAGTATATTCTTATTGAGAAAATCCAGAGTCGATAGGAAATAATTTCCCAAAAAGCCTGCACCACCGGTAATCAGCAGATTTTTCCCGCTTAATTTGCTTGCATCAGATCCAATTCCCAAAGCAATTGCCTTAATGTCTTCTTCTATTATTTTACTTCTCATTGTAATCTTCAAATTAGCTTGTATTTCTTAGTGTGCTCTGAAAATTTGCTGCTATGCCTGTGACCAGGGGTCAAATTAAGCAAGACAGAATCTTCTAAAAATCTCATTGCATGCGCCACCATAGGAGATGTAATAACCAAGTCTCCTGGCCCAACAATTTTTGATTCTATCTTAGCATTTTTTTTATTAAGATCTTTTGACAAATTTTCATATTTTCCACTAATAAGATAGACATATTGAACTTGTTTGGGATGGTAATGGTTGCCTCTTATAGAACCAGCCTTCGAAGTTATTATTGCAACGTGGCTTACAGGCTGTTCCAGTATGTTTGCAATTATCCCCCTTTCATCAACCACTTCTGGTTTAATATTCTTTATTATTGTAGTAGCCAAAATAACCCTCTTGATATTCATAATATTATAACATCCAGTAACTTTAAATTTGAATAAGATATATGTTCAATTATTAAACCTTTCGATTAAGCATTTTAAGCAAGTAAGATTTTTCCCAGAGGCAAAAGTGAATTATATTATTTAACGATATGCATATAAAAACATGTCACTTGACTTAATACCGCTATCTTTATATGCCGGAAATATACCACCATTATAAATAAAATGAAATTAAAGAAACTGTTTATAAATTATAATAAATGGCAAAAATCTCTGATAGTATTATTTATGATAGCAATCTTTTTTCAGAATGTTCTGAGTGTTTATAACACCTCTCTTGTATGGGATGAAAGATGCTATATCGGGTCTGGAAAGTATATGTTAATGACTGGAAATTTTTTTGATTATAATGCGCTGACTTATCATCCGCCCCTTTCATTTTACATAAACAGCATTTTCCTCATTCCTATAAAATTCAGAGAAGATGCCTATCATAAAAATGATTGCTGGTATACAGGATATGATATGATTTTTAATTCAGGGCACAACCCATTTTTGATCACATTCTTGGCCAGGCTGCCTTTCATATTTATCTCTGTTATTCTTTCGCTTTTGGTCCTTAAATTCACAGAAAAAATATACGGAGCCAATAGCGCTACATTTAGCATGTTCCTTTATACATTTAACATAACAATATTGTCAAATTCGAATCTTGCTATGACAGATTTTCTGGTAACTTTCCTTATGTTCCTCACGGTATATTCTTTTTGGAAATTAATGAATAATTATAACCTTAAAAACCTGCTTTTAACAGGAGTATTTTTTGGCTTAGCGCAATTGAGCAAGATGACAGCTTTGATTCTTGTACCTTCAATGCTTATTCTGGCATTTATTGAGGCTTATCAAAAAAAACCAAATAAAAAAAATATTTATCAGACATTTAAGTTATTAATTTTTATTTTTCTTATAGGTTTTATCGTTATATGGGCGGGCTATGGGTCTAGCTTAAAGCCGCTTAAGAATTCAATGCCTGATTATTATGTTGGAAGGGCATATCAAGAGATTGATAAAAAATTTTCAAATATTTTTGTTAAAAATATAGCGATTAATGCTTTTGAGAAAGCCTATATACCAGCACCCCAATATTTTTCTGGATTAGCAGCTGTATACTATCGTTCTGCACAGCAAGGCAGAGAGGGATTTTTTCTTGGAAAGGTAATAGAAAAAAGTGTTTGGTACTACCATAGTGTTGTTTTTATATTAAAAACACAGATATCTTTGCTTATTTTGATAGTCATTACAACCATTTTCTTCAGAAAAATTAAAATCAAGTCATTAACAGATGAATTTTACCTTGTAATACCAATTCTAATCTTATTTATGGCTTTTACCATTAATAAGATGGTATCTGGAGTAGGACACATACTTCCTGCATATCCTTTCCTGTTTGTTTTTGTGAGCAAAATAACTAATTTAAAGATAAAGCTGGTAAAGATTTTGTTATACTTAATTATAATTCATTATTTATTAAGTTCTATTTTTGCTTTTCCAAATTATTACGCTTACTTTAATGAGTTTATAGGCTCTGCTAACGGTTATAAGTACCTAGGAAGCGGAAACCTTGACAGCGGGCAAAATTTGCCCAAACTGAAGGATTTTATGGCTGCAAATAACATAAAAAAAATAAACTTAAGCTATTCAGGCTCTGTAGATCCTAAAGAGTATGGCATAAATTATGATTATATGCCATCTCCTTATTTTGCGTATTGGGCTCCTGACTATGTGCCTAACATCAAACCAGATAAAAGAAATGAGGATTGCTCCAGAAGAAAAGGCTGGGTTGCTATTAGTGCCTCCAATTTTCAGGGAGTATATTTGATGAATAAAACATGCTTCTCATGGCTGAAAGACTATAAGCCAGTAGAAAAAATTTCATACTCCATATTTGTTTATAATATAAGTTCTTGATTATTATAAATTTTTTTAAATTTTTTGTGCCACTTACTATTATTGCAATACATTTATAAATTTATATTAATTACAAAAACTGATGGAAATAAAGAATGTTGGTATAATCGGCTCTGGCGTAATGGGGTGCCAGATTGCAGAGCTGTTCATAAAATACAATTTCAATGTAACTTTATATGCCAGAAGTTACAATAGTTTAAAGAACTGTTTAAGCAGATTCAGGCAAAAAGAATTGGCTGCAAAGCTAATCACAACTACAAATTTTGAAGACCTAAAAAGTAATGATTTATTGATAGAAAGCGTAAAAGAAAATGCTAAAATAAAGCAGGAAATATTCGAAAAGCTTGATAAGATAGCAACAAGCCATGCAATTATAGCATCAAATACCTCCTCAATTCCATTAAGCACAATAGCTAAGAACTGCAAAAACAAGCAAAATATTTTAGGACTTCATTTCTTTAATCCCGTATCCCATATAAGACTAGTAGAGGTTGCCAAGCCTTCTTTTGTGTCAGAAAAAACTTTCAATACTGCAATAGAATTAATAAAGAAACTTGATAAAGAGCCTGTTGTTGTCAAGGATACTCCGGGCTTTATCTGCAACAGAATTTTGTTTGCAATGCTGAATGAGGCAGCCAATGTTTTGCATGAAGGCATAAGCACAAAAGATGAAATTGACAAGGCAATGGTGCTTGGATCTTTGCATCCAGTCGGCCCATTGAAGATAATAGACATTGTTGGAGTTGATGTTACTGTTGATATACTACAAAACCTGCAAAATGAACTAAAGGATAATAAATTTGCCCCTTCTCCTATTTTGCTGCAGATGCTGAAGGAAAACAAACTCGGAAGAAAAACAAAGAAAGGCTTTTATGAATACTGAAATGAAATACTTAAAATACATAATAAACGGGCTCAAGCCTAAAAATTTTTATTATATTTTGTCAACCACACTCAAAGATTTTCTTAAAAAAACAAATCTTTCTTATCAAAATGATGTGCATATAAAATCAGCAATGGAGTGGCTTAGCCTTGCACAAAAGCAAAATAATGATGGAGGGGTAAGCGCAATGTATTCCTTGTTTGAAGGATGGGCACCTTCGTACATTGAAACAACTGGTTACATTATACCTACATTCTTTAATTATGCGGAAATTTCAAAAAAATATTTTTACAGAGAAGAGGCAATCCAGATGGCAGATTTTGAGCTGAGAAACCAGCTTGATTCAGGCGCTTTTCCAGGCTCTGGAAGCAAAGACACGCCCATAGTCTTCAACACAGGCCAGGTTATTTTTGGTCTGTGCAGGGCTTACGAGGAAACCAAAGAAGAGAAATACAGGCAGGCAGCTGAGAAAGCAGCAGACTGGCTCATTTCAGTCATGGACGAAGACGGCTGCTGGAGAAAAAATGAATACCTCAACAATATTCATACTTATAATATCAGAACTGCATGGTCTCTTCTGAATGTGCATAAAATAAGTAAAAATGCTGCTTACAAAGAAGCAGCCGAAAAAAACATTGAATGGGCATTGACACAGCAATTGGAAAACGGATGGCTGCAGAATACTGGCTTCTATCCGGAACAAGAACCGTTAGTCCATACAATAGCATATTCAATCAGCGGCATATTGGAGGCAGCAATATATTTGAAAAAAAAGAAATACCTTGAGGCTGCAGTCAAGCCAGCAATTCAACTGGCTCAGGCTCAAAGAGATGATGGCTCACTTCAAGGCAGCTTCAATAAAGAGTGGAACAGCAGCGTAAAATGGTCGTGCTTAACAGGAAACTCTCAGATGTCAATAATCTGGCAAAAACTCTTCATGGCAACTAAAGACCAGAGATTTTTTGATGCTGCTAAAAAAAGCAACTCTTTTATGAAGCGCATGCAAAATTTAAATTCGCCAAATCCCGGCATAAAAGGCGGAATTCCAGGAGCTTTTCCCATATATGGGTGGTATGCCCCTTTTTGCTTTCCTAACTGGGCAGCAAAATTTTTTATTGATGCGTTAATGCTTGAAATACATCCAGAGATTC
>CAYIKX010000090.1:1146-5353 GCA_964364025.1 uncultured Methanosarcinales archaeon | reverse complement strand
TTACATTGCTAGGTTTGCTTCTGCATTGAAGTTAAGCGCAGAAACCCAAAGCAAGTCAATTGAGATTCTCGAGCAGGCGCAGAAAGCCGAGCTGACAAGCGGAAGAGGCCCGACAGGAATAGCTGCAGCTGCTTTGTACGTTTCATCCTTGATACATGGAGAAAAGAGAACCCAAAGGGAAGTTGCAGATGTTGCCGGAGTGACAGAAGTTACAATCAGAAACAGGTACAAAGAGCTTTTGGACGAGCTTGACCTGGAAAACGAAATCAAGAAGACAAAGAAAAAGAAGAAGAGATAGATTTTATTTTAATTATTTTTATTTCTGGAAAAAAGTGGGTGTAATATTAGTATATATCCAATAAAATGTATACAATTGAGTACAGTACTAGAACGGGTAAATTAAATGTTGAAGGGGACCATGCTGATATAGACCAAGCTCTTTATGAAGCAAGACTTGATATAACAAGAAAAAAATATCGCTCAGGACATGTACCTGTAACTGGGTTGAGAGTCACTGAAAATAGCGGCGCACCAGTAGATGTTGAAATAACGTATTTAGGGGAAGACATACTAACTGCATTTCTTAAAATGACTATCAGTCCTGTTTTAAACCCGTCATTTAGAGCAGAAAGTCAAAGGAGAGTTATGTCTATCACAACCGTTCTGGAAGAGCATGCTAGAATCCCAAGAATGAGAACAATCCAACAACTTCTATAAATCCTAAAATTGATATAACCTCTTCTCAAAATCAGTAATTTTATTATTCTCTACTTTAACATTTTCCTTTCTAAGCATAGATATTTTTCTTTTTACTTCTTTGCTTTTTGGATTAATGCTTCCAGAAAATCCCCCAATAGAGCCATCCGATGCAATTACCCTATGGCATGGCACTTCAGGAGCATAGGGATTGCATCTCATAGCCTGGCCTACTGCCCTGTAAGCTTTTGTTCCGAGCTTTTCAGCAAGAGCTTTGTATGTTGTTACCTTTCCTTTTGGAACTTTTTTCAGTAAATCATATATTCTTTCATTAAAAGTTTTATTCATTTTATAGATTAAATAAATTTCATTTATAAAATTTGGCATTTAGTTTGAATAAGTGCTCCTGCCGAGATTTGAACTCGGGTCACGGCCTTGCTCCAATTCTTTTCTGAGGGCTTGAGCGAAGCGAAACCCTCGCTTTTGGTCAAGCTTTTCGCAAAAGGTTGCGAGAGGGCCGTATGATTGTCCGGATTGTGCAGCTATCCAGCTTCTACACCACAGGAGCGCAGTATAAGTTTAGAAGTATAAGGGGTTTTTAAAAGTTGAGGTTTTATCTTTAGCAAATCAGAGTCCGGCAGCTTCATAAAGTAATAATATATTCAGCAGTTGCTCATTCTGGGCTATTTTTCTAGCTTCTTCGGCAAATTCTGGTTCTGTTTTTGAAGTTCTATCAAAAGTAGCAGCTTCTGCCATTGGCACAGCTGGTTGGTCTGGTAAAAGTAAAATTTTCACAGAACCTACAAACTCTTTTCCTTGTCTTTTATAAGTATATTCAATTCTCAAACTGCTGTACTCTGGAAAATATGGCTTGGCTTCAGTAGGTATTTCTGCGGTTAAATGATGCATATTAATCGTTACAGAGTTATGAACATTTATTTTTAAATCTATGCTTATCAAATCTTATTTCTTCTCCTTGAAATCCAAAGCGAATGAGTTTATGCAATATCGCTGGCCTGTTTCGGTTGGACCGTCATTAAATACATGTCCAAGGTGCCCGCCACATTTCTTGCATATCACTTCTGCCCTTATCATGCCATGCGAGAAATCTTTTTTCAATTCAACATTCTTCCTGTTTTCAGGCCTGTCAAAACTTGGCCATCCTGTGCCTGAATCAAATTTGGCATCTGAAGAGAACAATTCAGCTCCGCAGGCTGCGCAATGATACGTTCCTTTATTCTTGTTGTGGATGTATTTCCCTGTAAATGGCATCTCAGTTCCCTTTTCCCTCAGGATGTTATATTGCTCTTGGCTTAATTTCTTTTTCCACTCTTCTTCTGATTTTGGCATTTCTGTTTTCATATGATCACGTGGTTTTAGCTCTATTTAAATTTTTACAATAAAACGCCGGAGCTGGGACTTTCAAACAATTATCTGTGTTAAGTCAGGCAACAAGCATAGCTCAATGCCCAATGTGCAGATAGATTATTTTTGAACCCAGATATCCTTCCGGAAACAAGCTTTCACTGGCAACAAATATTCCAGGCTTGCGCAATTTCCTGAAAAGCGAGTTTTTACTCTGCCATTGACCAGGTTATGCGACCCCGGCATAAGAATATTGGTTTTATTTTTGGTTTATAAAGGTTGTTAAAGAGAAGTTTTGCGTTTGTTCATGTAATACATTATATTTTGCGGCGGCTCAATGTGTCCAACTCTGGCATACTTCTTAATTCCTTCCAGTTCTTTTCCAATAAGATTTCTTCTTGTGTCTTTTACAGTGCCTTGTGAATGAGTAACAAATTCATCCCACTTTTGCGGAGCGCCTGGATAAGCATAAAAACTTATTTCACTGCCCTTCCTTATTGATGAACTGGCAGCAGTCATAAATGCACGTAACAAATGGAATGGCGGTGCTACAATATACCAAATTTTTCTTTCTTCTTTCAAGGCAAAATTTATCAATGCTTCTGATTCTGAATAAGTATTCACCCAGGAGTCTTTCGTTTGAGGAGGAAGCGGGATATGCAAAGGCCTGACTCTACCGGGACCGATGGATTTCCCAAGCCTTTCAGCCCAGTGCGCAAAACCAGGACTGCCTTTGCCGCCGGCATTTGCTATGAAAACTTCAGCGGCAGCATCTCTTTCAATTAATTCTCGTGCAGCAATAAATGAGGAAAGCTCATTGTACTCGGTTTCAGTAAAAAGATAGATTCCTTGAGTAAATCTTGGCTTGAAATCTTTCATGATATCCTGATTAAGGTATAAAAGTTTTTCAGTATCAAGGCCAAGCCTGGGAGCGTATCTTACTATCTCTCGGCCAATTGTTTTTATCTCTTCATCAAGTATCTTGTAATCCATTTTATGTCAAATTAGATTACCCCATATAATATATAAGAAATTAATAATATAAAAAATTAAAAATATAAAAATAATTTATTTTTTCATGCCTTCTCTCATTGCTTCGCAATCTTTGCAGTTTGAAGAGCCTAGATGGGCTATCCCAACCACAACAAACAATGCCGTATACCAAGATATGTCCCAGAAGTTCCATATCTTAAAGTCCTGCAGCAGGAAGAGCACGCCTAAAACCAAAAAAGATACTCCTCCAATCATCATACACTTCTTACAAACACACATATACATCACCAGTTTCAATATATATAGCAAGTGTTTAAATACTTTCTGGTTGAGAATTCTTTAAACTCAGTTTCGTAATAAATTAACTACTTGTATTTTTAGAGATAAAAACAGAGTTTCTCGTTAGTGCTGTGTAACCATCCATAAGCATTTTTCTAGCTGTATTTATATCAATGCCTCCATCTGTTACTGAGATACCATATTTTAAGGTACCGCGATCAAAGTTGGTAAGATCAGAGGGTATTTTCTGATTACCTGAATATAGGTTGCATTCAAATGAAATGCCTACAATCCCTTTATTTCCATCCCTAATCTGTTTGATCACATCTTCAAACACTTCTGGTTGCTTATTGTAATCTTTACCGGAATTTCCATGACTGCAATCTATGACTATATTAGGTGGAAGCCCTTTCCCTTCAAGCAATAATTGAGCTTGACTTACATTTTCTGCATTATAGTTTGGACCTCGGTCTCCACCCCTAAGCACCACATGCGCATAGGGATTTCCCTTAGTTCTTACAACAGATGCCATGCCACTCTCATCAATTCCTAAAAAGGAATGTTCTTTTCTTGCATAAATTACACCATTGACTGCTACACTTACATCACCATGTGTGTCATTTTTAATACCGACTGGCATAGACAAACCAGATGCTAATCTGCGATGCATTTGTGAGTAGGAAGTCCTAGCACCTATAGCCGCCAATGAAACGAGATCTGATGTAAATTGAGGTACAAAAGTATCTACATACTCAGTAGAGCATGGTAAGCCTACTTCCAATGTGTTGAGCAAAATTAGACGGGCCCATTGGAGACCCTGAGCCATATCTTCTGACCCATCCATATGTGGATCAACAATTAAACCTTCCCAGCC
>CAYIKX010000090.1:0-1136 GCA_964364025.1 uncultured Methanosarcinales archaeon | reverse complement strand
CTGTTCTAGGCTTTTCAAAGTGCTTTCTATTAATTATTACCATTCTGTCAGAGACTTGATGTGCTATTTCGCCAATATATCTCGCAAGTTCTAAAGTAGCTGTAGCGTCATGAGTCGAGCACTCGCCTAAATTAATAAAAATCCTAGAATCTTTATGATCAAGAATATCTTCTATTCCACGTCTGCCCATAAGGACAGTTTGTCTGGCTTTCTCTGATCTAGGGATAAATTGTTGAAGTTGGCTAGCTGACATTAAACGCTCATACCTCTCAATTCTTAAATCTGTAATATCATTATTTTCGCTCATCTTTATCCTCCGTTCAATTTATTTTTAACTGTTATTGAAAATTTAAGGCCAAAAATTTAGTTTAATATCAAGCTGATATTATTGTAAATGTAGTAGATTATAGTTGTCTGGCTTACTGCCAGAAATAGAAGTAGCTAAAGCTAAATGAATTTGTTAATGAATTTGAAATAAAATTATTTTTTGACATCTTTATTATATTGAATTATTATTGATTATTTTTAAATGTTTTGATATTTTTCAATTTTCTATTCAATCATTTCTATTTCTATATTTAAACCTTCCGGAATAGGAACTCTCATCACAAGCCTTAAAGCCCTTTCATCCAAGCCCAAGTCAATAAGCCTTTTGTGAACCCTCATCTCGTATCTTTCCCAAGTTGCTGTTCCTTCTCCATCAGGGCTTTTTCTTGTTGTAACCTTCAACCTCTTTGTAGGCAAAGGTATAGGGCCTCTCATATCCACCCCTGTCTTGTCAGCTATGTCTTTTATGTAGCTGCATACTTCATTGATTTTGTTGATATCAATGCTTGCCAGTTTAATTCTTGCTTTTTGCATCTTTGCTCACTTAGGTTTGATTGATAATAGCAACTTAGTGCTTCATGATAATTGTCAGTTTACCATGATTCCTCAAATGAGGATTTTATGGTTTTTGATTTTTTTATTTGATTTATATTATTTTTAATCCGTGCTTCGCACAAACTCTTGTGCTCGGTTTCGCTTGTCTGCCATTGCGCGAAACCTCACCAATTTATTGCAATATATTCGAGGCGAAAATTCTTGGCAATAAATTTTCGCCGAGTGTAAATTTTGTCGCCGTTACATGCGAGGTG
>CAYIKX010000089.1:0-5407 GCA_964364025.1 uncultured Methanosarcinales archaeon | reverse complement strand
GCCAACCGGGTATGGTGATACAGATATTTCAGAGGAAAATCCCGAGCTCAAAAAATATAAGAACATATTAATAAAATTTGGAAAACAGGAGCTTCAGATAACTCCGATGATTGTAAGTGTTTTTGTTGGAGCGGTATTGCTATTAATTGGATTAAGCCCGTTAATATTTCATGTGATAGGAATTTATGATTTTGGGTTTGGTGGGGAAGATTTGACAACGACCTGCAAGCAAAAGTATTGCTTTTTGGAATACAGGATAGATGCTAAATCTAGTCAAGAGATTGGTCCATATGGCTTGGGAGCAGCGCTTGCAAGCTTGTTTGTACCATTAGCAATCGGGCTTTCAATCGGCTTATATTACAGGCTCAGGTCAAAAAACATTGTCAAGATAAGGGAAAAGGCAAAGCAGCTTGAGCTTGAATTTGCAGCAGCGTTATTCCAGCTTGGGAACAGGCTTGGAGACAATCTGCCTGTCGAGATTGCAGTCGGGAAAGTTGCAAGCGTAATGGAAGGCACTATCTCCGGAAGCTTCTTTCAGCTGGTAAGCTTGAATATAAGGAGGCTTGGCATGAGCATTGAGAATGCAATATTTGATCCTCTGCACGGCGCTTTAGTTTCTTTTCCAAGCAATTTAATTGAAAGCTCAATGAAAGTCCTGACTCAGGCAGTAAAAAAAGGCCCATTGATTGCTGCACAAGCCCTGACAAATGTTGCAAGGTACATAAAAGAAATACATAAAGTCAATGAAAGGCTGAAAGACTTGATGGCTGATATTATTTCATCAATGCACTCTCAAATCAAATTTTTGACTCCGGCAATTGCTGGAGTTGTTATTGGCATAACTTCAATGATAACTGCTATTTTAGGAAAATTAAGCAGTCAGCTTCAGCAGGTAACTTCTTCAGCTGGAGGTGCAGAGACAGGTGCTGCTCCTACAGGAATTCTTGATATATTTGGCAACGGCATTCCCACTTACTATTTCCAGCTTATAGTTGGAGTCTATGTCGTGCAGATTACATTCATATTGACAGTAATCGCAAATGGCGTTGAAAACGGCTCTGATAAATTGAATGAAAGATACCAGCTCGGCAACAACTTGATTAGGAGCACTATACTCTATGTTTTCATATCCGGGGCTGTGATGCTATTGTTTAACATAATTGCTGGAAGAATTTTGACTGCGACGCTGAGTGCTTAAGAAAAAAAGTGGGAATATTGGAACCTTTGGCAATTTAGACTCTTTAACCCCAACAACACTTAACTTTTTGATAATCTAAATTTCTTTAATTTAAATCACTTAAACATCGTTTCAACTATCAAATCATGATTTGTGGCTTCTAAAATATATATTCTACAACCACTGGACACTGGACATTTGTCGACGTGGAGTATTTAAACTAAATCATTTACATAGTTTCAACTGAGAAAAGGTAGCGATTTAAATGAAATTTGATAAAAATTATTCAAAAATTAAGCTTGAAATTACTCCAGAAATTGCTAGAATACATGCCCATATTTGTGGAGATGGTTCGTTTTATAAAACGACAGAAAATAGGTCTCCCGCTACCCTATTAAACCATAAAAGAAGAAAAATTGTCAGAACAGAGCATGTAATAGAGTATTATAATGAGTATTTGGAATTGCGAAATGAGTTTAAAGAGGATTTCAAAATTGCATTTAATAGAATTATTCTATCAGAAAATAAAAAAATTAAAGTTCGAGGAGCTAAATGGATTGCTGAAAAGTTGGAATTAACTCAGAAAAACTCTTATAATTGGTATATTCCTGAATTTATTATCAACTCGTCAGATCTGATAATTAGTTATTGGTTAAGGGCTTTTTTTGACGATGAAAGTTACATTCACCATAAAGCAATCTATCTAGCTATTGTAAATGAAAAAGGAATCATGCAGATACAAGATTTATTGAAAAGACTGGAAATTGACAGCATTTTATATAAACCGAGAACTCCAAATAATCCGCGGCATCATACGGTTTATCGTATAGGCATTCTTGGACCAAATGTTATCAAATATTATAAGCTCATTAATTTTATACATCCAAGAAAGAATGAAAGGTTAAAAGAAATTGTAAAAAAATGGGGCGTGAGGAATAATCAGAAATGTTTAAAAAAACATTTCGTTTGAATCCTCGACACTACGGTATCAAACAAGTCATTGCTTTTTACAGCTCATCATACCGCCTTCAGCCGTATGCTCTTTCCTGAACACAGGCAAGCCTGTTTTTACCCAGGCTGAGCTAACGCCCCATAAAATCTAAGAACAAAACAATAATTTAAAAGGCTTTCTATTTAAAATTTGTTTAACTTGTTACGACTATAAAGAAATCTTTTGATGCATATATATTATCCGGTGGCGATTTGCCATTATCAATTACTTCTAAAGTTAGCAGATAAGAGCCAGAGGACACATCTTTTGGCATAATAAGTTTTATGGTACCGATATGATTTTCAGTTGGAGGTATTGATCTTTCTTTATCAACATATTGAAACCATCCATCAATGCTAAATGGATTCCCATATTGGTCTTTATCCGATGTTATGATTACCCCATACCTTAATGTTGCATCATTTTTATTTCTAATTCCTAGACTGAAAGTTTTAGAGTCGCCTTTGTTAACCTGAATATCGGTCACAGGAAAATACAGGGGTTCATCACTTTGGGATAATGCTGTCTCAATTTGTGACTTTAACTGTTCATTAACGATAAAAAAATCATCCCCAATGGTCGTGAACACATTTCTAGTAAAATATAGAGCAAGACCCAAAATTGTTATAGCAATAACCACAATAACAATTGTATTGATAGACAAATCCAAAGCAGATTTCTTGTTTTTATACATATATGACCTCTTTTGATAATATAGGCATTCAGAATGTTGTTATTTAAAAACTTTACTAAATTGCATAAACATTGAATTAAACTAAGAAATATATTTAAATCTCTTCATCATCAGACTCTTCTACGTCCTCTTCTTCAACATTAAGCTCTTCATCATCATATTTTTCTAATGGAATATTTGTTCTTATCGTAGAATCAGCTTCTTTGCTTAAATCAGCATCAGATTTTCCAACAACTTCAAGCTTACCTAACCTGCCTGTCGTCAATTGCATTTCGCCCTGCCACTCATTTACATATCCATTTGTGAGATGAACTTTGTCGCCTGCATTTACTTTTTCAATGTCCTCATTCCACAAAGTAAGCTTTATGTCGCCTGTTGCGTCCTTTGCTATTGCAGTTGCAACTTTTCCAGGCTTGCCGAATTTCTGGAATTCTCGAGGGGCACCTACATCAACAATATCAACTACCACATCCACATTTCCCATTTTTGGCTTTAGGTCTTTTACCTGCATTTTATAGATGATTTATTTAGTCTATATTTAAATTTTTGGTAAAGGCATAGCAGTTTGTGATAGATTATATTAAAAACGAAAACTTTATTAATGGGCATGATAAGAAATTATCTATCCACAACAAATATTTTTAATTTGAGATGGAAGCAAAAAAATTTATCCATAAAAGGCTTTTGATGATTTTGTTAGTTTTATTTGTACTATTTTCCGCACTAGTTTTTGCTATTCAACCTGATATAAAGAATAACATTGCGATAGGCATTGATTTGTCTGGTATTTTAATCGGCATAGCATTAATTATTTTTATAATTACAATATTAAAGTCCTTTAAAGGAACTTTAAGAAAGGCATTTGATTATATGGTGTTTGGGATATCTTCTCAAGTTTTGGCTTTGGCATATACTCTGGTATTTTTGAGATTTAATTTATACCCAGCTCCGCTAAATATTGATATACACCATCTTCTTATGATAATTGGCATGGTATTCTTTGCTGTCGGCGTCTATAACTTAAGAAAGATGATGTCAGAACTAAGCAAGAAAAAATAAAAACTGAAATCACATCAACATTATTAAAATTAATTTATAAAACCTTTTTCCTGCAAAAGCTTGGCATCAATATTTGCTGGCTTTTCCAATATCTCTGTAAGCCTTTTTTTGGCTTTTCCATAAGATTCTTCTGAAATGAAACCAATCTTGTGGCTGGCTTCTATGGCTTCAAGCTCTTTTTCAGCTTTCTGGACAACGCCAACTCTCTTTAAATTCTTAAGCTCATCAGCCATGGCATTGAATGCTTGAGCAACTGTTTTGAATTCATCTTCAGCTTTTATGTCAACCCTCGCTTTCATATTGCCCTTTGCAATCTCATAGATTGCATTTTCGAATTTTTTTAATGATCTTGATACGTAAGAGGAGATAAATAACCCCAATCCAATTGCCAAAGCAAAAGCAAATGCTATAATAATTATGACGGATTTTGTGCTTTTCTCAATTATTTTTTTTATATTTTCTGTTGCTAAATCCAGGGTTTTTGTGGATGTTGAAAGTGCTTCGTCATATTTCAAACCTCTTCTAGCCACATAATCCCTGAGCCCCTGCTCATAAATCCTTTTTTGACTCCAGTACTCATCACTTTCCAATACTCTGACTGCTTCCTGCGGCTTTTTTTGCTCGACATAATCAATCGATGCATACTCCATTTTTACAAGAGCAAGATTAGACTCATCTATGTGTTTAAAAAATTTCTTATCCGTTTCATCTCCCTTTTCAATAGATTCCTTTATTACCTTATCCAATTGAGGCTCAATATCCCTGTACCTTTGCTCCCATTTTTCGTTTTGAGTGAAAGCATAGTTTCTCGCAGACTGTGTCAGAACTTCATCGTAATAGCGTATGAGCTGCGCCAAGCCATCCAGATGCTGTGCATTATTCAATTCCTTTATGCTCATTGGCACTTCTTTGCTAAGTGATATGCTTATCTTATTTATCTGGTATAGAGAAAAATAGCCAACTATCCCAAGTAATAAAGATATGGCTAGAAATCCAAAAATCAGCTTTGTCTGGACTTTCATTAATTAAACCTCTTTTTTATAGTCAATATTTTATTTGTATTTAAACTTTCTGATAAAAACAATAAAAAGAGAAAGATAAAAAATAAAGAAAAAGCAGATGAAAACTAAGCAACCTGCATCGGGATATGCCCTATTGCTGTTCCATTTGCTGCTCTTTTTTCTTCTTTGCCATAAAAGACACCTCGCCTGAGTTTTTATTTTTGCCGGCTTTTGAAACTATTAAAATTCGATTTATATGTTTTGCGAAAAAGCTCGTAAAGCAAAACTTTTTGTAAATATTGAAAGAAAAGGTTTTATGAGTGAAATGCAAAATTCATTTACAATATTGAAAAAAATAACCATAAACTTTAAATAACTCAGAAATATACCAAAAATTAGCGCATGCTCGCAATAAGTTATATTTGCAGAGAGTGTGCGTGGAATGCAAATTCTGCGCAAAAGTATTTAGATTAAATTATTTCAAA
>CAYIKX010000088.1:0-5410 GCA_964364025.1 uncultured Methanosarcinales archaeon | reverse complement strand
GCTTTACGCATAACATGCTAATGAGGTGCAACTAATGGAACTTGCAAACAAGCCATAAAACCGAAAAGTTTAAATATCACTTATTAAGAATTAATATACATTTTTGTATACTAATATAGAAAATAAAGTAATCAAACGTTGGGCATTAGATTTAATTATCTATTCCCCAGAGTGTGGCAAAATTGGCAACTGAACTTATCAGCTTAGGAATACTCTTCTTATGTGCAATAATTGGAGGTATAATAGCAGCAAGGTTTAAGCAGCCAGCTGTTTTTGGCATGCTGCTGGTAGGGGCTTTAATAGGCCCAAGCTCCTTAAATCTTGTTCAGGACGCAAATATGATAAAAATGATGGCAGACTTTGGCGCAATACTTATCCTTTTCATCATAGGCCTTGAATTTGATATTTCCAAATTAATGAAGCTGGGCGCGCGCTCAATTTTAATAGGGCTTTTGAAATTTTCAATTGTCTTGTTCTTTGGATATGAAGCAACATTGCTTTTGGGGTTTAGCTCAAAGGTTGCATTATTCATCGGGGTAATACTTTCATTCAGCAGCACTATAGTTGTTGTAAAAGTTCTCGAGCAAAAAGAGATGTTCAGCAGAAAAGAGGTCCCCTTGCTAATAGCAGTTCTGATAATAGAGGATATTATTGCTGTTTTTGCCTTGACATTTTTTTCCGGGATAAAAGACCAAAGCACAGGAATCATATCAATATTCGAGCATATTATTTTTTCAATCGGCATACTAATATTTGCATATCTTGTTACAATGAGGATATTAAGGTATATTGTGAATGTAATAATGAAAAACAACAGCGATGAGTCTGTACTGACTTTCCTTTCCTTGGGCATAGGTGCTTTATTCAGCTATTTTGCATCTTATCTTGGATTAACCCCATCGGCAGGAGCATTTTTGGCAGGAAGCCTGATTGCGTCATTGCCGAATGCCAAGGAATATGGCAGGGCAATTCATCCATATGCACTGATTTTCACATCCATATTTTTTATCTCAATGGGCACATTAGTCGATTTCAAGGCAGTTCAATCAAATCTTGCTTTGATTGGAGTTTTGATAGTGACGGTATTGGTTTCAAGATTCATTGCTGTAGGCTTCCTGACATATCTACTGGCCAATTTTAAGGACGAGCAGCCATTTTTTTCCAGCATTGCAATGATTTCTGTCGGCGAATTTTCACTGCTTGTTGCAAAAGAAAGCCAGAAATTTGGATTGGGAATTGATTTGGTTACAATAACAGCTGCGATAATATTCATAACAGCAATATTAATGTCTCTGGGCATAAATTACAGCGAAAATTTGCACTCTGCTTTGAATTCAAGAATACCCTTGAAAACAAAATTGAAGCTTGAAAGGATATCAGGCTATATGAGGAAGTTTTTTGACCAGATGGAAATCGAAAATTTCTTTACAAAAAAGCTCAAGGCAGAATCAAAGCTGGCATTCATGCTTATAATAGTTGCTTTATTTGCCTCATTGATTCTAAGAAAGATTTCATCGCTGATCAAATATAATTACAATACCATATTTTTGTATGGATTTTATGTTATTAGTGCAGCGTTAGTCATATATTTGCTAAGCCTTATTTACAAAAGATTGAAGGAAATGCGCCACATACTATCGGTAATTTTGACTAATGTTGACAGTTCAAGAAACCTTAAAAAATGCACAAGAATACTTAATAATCTGTCGCTTGCCTTATTGTTGTTTTTTTCAGCGATGCTGTTCCCTTTTATATTGTTCGCGCTTAATTCAAGCCAGTGGCTGAATTTAATTCCTTTTGTTTTAGTGACAGCGTCGTTTTATTACTTAAAGAAATTAGTTGTGCTTATAGACGGAACTCAGCAATATGCCCCAAGCTATAGCGCAGGCATTGCTGCTGCTAAATTTTAGGCATCATAAAGTATTTAAATAAACCATCTTTCTCTTGCAAGGTTCTAATTGATTTTGGAGGTTAAGATTATGGCTAGCTTTAAACTATGCATTTCAGATGCAACAGGAAAAACATTTCAGAAGGAAGTAAAAGACAACATGGCTAGAACTTTTTTAGGCTTGAATATAGGAGAAACAGTAAAAGGCGACAGTTTTGAGCTTAATGGCTACGAGCTTCAGATTACCGGAGGTTCGGATTACTGCGGCTTTCCAATGAGAAGGGGCATACTCGGCCAAAGAAAAAAGATAGCGATTTACGGCGGGGTGGGATTTAGGGGAGATGCAAAAGGAATCAAGAAAAGAAAGACAGTATGCGGGCATAAAATCCACGAGAGAATTTCGCAGATCAATTTAAAGGTCACAAAGCCAGGAGCTAAAAAACTTGCTGAAATCTTCGGCATTCCTGAAGAAGCAAAAAAGGAAGAAAAATCAGAGAAAAAAGAAATTAAGGCATCTAAAACTGAAGAGAAAAAAGAAGTGAAAGAGCATAAAGAAGATAAGAAAGAATCCAAAGAAAAATCAGAAGATAAAAAAGAATAAAATTCATAAACTCAATCTATAGAATTTTATTTTAATTATTTCAATAATAAAAATAAAAACAATTTAAAATCAGCAAATTGAATTAAAATCCTATAAAACATGGCTAGAAAGAAGAAAGATGAAGAGCAAAAAGAATTGTTGAAAGCGAGTGAACTTCGTTCACATCTGCCGGAGCAGCCTGTGCTTAATATCGGCATGGTTGGGCATGTTGACCATGGAAAAACAACTTTGCTCGAGCGCCTGAGCGGCAAGTGGACAGATACCCATTCTGAAGAATTAAAAAGAGGAATTACAATAAGGCTTGGCTACGCTGACGTAACTTTCAGAAAATGCGAAAAATGCAAAGGCTACAAGGCTTATACGACAAAAGAAAAATGCGCAGTATGCAGTTCTAAGACAATCCCTTTAAGAAAAGTAAGCTTTGTGGATGCTCCAGGCCATGAATCCTTGATGGCAACAATGCTTTCCGGAGCAACAATAATGGACGGGGCTTTGCTTTTGGTTGCAGCAAATGAGGAATGCCCCCAGCCGCAAACAAGAGAGCATTTAATGGCGCTTCAAATTATTGGAGTTAAGCACGTAATTGTTGTCCAAAATAAAATAGATTTGGTTAGTGAGGAACAAGCGATTAAGAATTATGAGCAGATAAAAAATTCCCTAAAGGGCACAAGCTTTGAGAATTCACCTATAATTCCAATTTCTGCCCAGCACAGGGTTGGCCTTGAGATTCTTATGCAGGTAATTAACGAATATATTCCAACTCCTGCCAGAGATCCGGATAAAGAGCCTGTGATGCTTGTTGCCAGAAGCTTTGACATAAACAAACCCGGCATTACTCCTGACAAAATGGTGGGAGGTGTCTTGGGAGGAAGCTTAAAGCAAGGCATTTTGAGAGTAAATGATATAATTGAGATAAGGCCTGGGAGAAATGTAGTTGAGAAAAACCAGCAAATCTGGAAGCCGATTACAACGAAGATAATAAGCTTGAATTCCGGAGGAAAAAATCTTGAGCAGGTAGGCCCAGGCGGCTCAATCGGCATTTTGACGTCTTTGGATCCTTCTATTGTAAAATCTGACCAGCTTACCGGCTCTTTGGTTGGATCGCCGGGCAAGCTGCCTAAAGTCTGGAATGAATTAATCTTTAATGTTAATTTGCTGCAGCGTGTTGTTGGAACAAAAGAAGAGCTTAATGTCGAGCCAATAAAAATGTCCGAAGCCTTGATGCTTAATGTAAACTCAGCAGCAACTGTTGGTATTGTAGTTGAGCTGAGAAAAAATAAAATAAGATGCAGGCTGAAACTGCCTGTTTGCGCGGATGTCGGCTCAAGAGTCACAATCTCCAGAAGAATAGGAAACAGGTTTAGATTGATTGGATATGGAGAGATTGTTGAGAAGTAACCACTTTTAAGTAACAAAAATAGAAACCTTTAAATACTGGCAAGTGCAACAAATCATTCTATGAGGGGGTTGGTTATTGTTTTGGCAATGCTTGTATTAATAGCTTCTTTTAGTTTTGTAGGTGCAAATTTATATTCTGTAAGTAATAAAGAAACCAAAACTAGCGAACCAGCCAAAAATTTTGAGTTCAGCACCTTTACATCAGCTGTCTGCGAAAATGCCCAAGATGTTGTTAAATGCAAAGACGAAGTTTTTGTAAATTGTGATGGAAGTATTTCAAAACTGGTCGATGTTGCAGAATGTAATGGTTTAAAGCTTGATATTCCAAAGGCAACCGGCTCTGCTGTTTTTGGAAAAGACTGGAAAGATCCTAGAAATTGATTTATTCTCCTTCAAATTTGACAAGCGAAAATAATTTATAGCCATTTTTCTCTATTTTCTCCCTGCCATGCAAATCAGGCAATTCAATTATAACAGCGCATTCAACTATTTCCCCGCCTAATTTTTTAATTAAATTAATTGCCGCAGTCAATGTGCCGGCAGTCGCAATTAAATCGTCGACAAGCAAAACCCTGGCTCTTTTTTTTATGGCATCAACATGAATTTCAACAGATGCCCTTCCATACTCTAATTCATAATGCTCATTTTCTGTCTTTGCAGGCAGCTTTCCCTCTTTCCTTATAGGTATAAAGCCTTTATGCAACTTGCTGGCGACTGCTCCGCCGATAATAAATCCCCTGCTTTCAATTCCAGCAACTAAGTCGATAGGAACATTTTTGTATCTTTCATAGAGTTTATCAACGGCATAATTGAAGGCTTTTGCATCCTTGAGAAGCGTTGTAATGTCGCGAAACATCACGCCCTGCCTAGGCCAATGCGGAATTGTTCTTATTACTGACTTTAGGTCCATGTTTATCAGGATTTTATGTTTATATTTAATCTTTGCTTTTTTGATTTCGGATTTTCTAACAAAACTTTTTAAACAATCTTTCATTAATGTTAAATAATGCTGATAAACAACAAAAACTATAGGACAGTCTGGATGCAGGATGCTTCTGTTTATATGATAAACCAATTATTGCTGCCATTCAAGTTTGAAATTTATAAGTCCAAAAACTACATGGATACGGCAAATGCAATAAATACAATGATTGTGAGAGGTGCGCCTGCAATAGGTGCAACAGGCGCTTTTGGAATTGCGCAGGCTGCTTTAGAATTTAAAGGAGGAAATTTTATTAAATTTTTAAAATATTTAAATAAAGCTGAAAAAATCCTGAAATCAACAAGGCCAACAGCGCATGATTTATCCTATGCTCTGGGCTTTATTAAGAATAAAATAATAAAAAATAAAAAAATAGAAGATGCAAAAAAAATTGCTGTTAAATATGCAAACCATTATGCTGATTGGAATGCGGAATTGTGCAGGAAAATTGGCGAGCATGGAAATAAAATAATAAAAAATAATCAAAATATACTGACGCATTGCAATGCAGGAGCTTTGGCTTGCGTGGATTTTGGAACTG
>CAYIKX010000087.1:0-5462 GCA_964364025.1 uncultured Methanosarcinales archaeon | reverse complement strand
TGGTTGCGAACAAAGACATCTCTGTTTTGCCTATCTCACCACCATTGTCTTTCATCATCTCTATAAGCAGTTTAGCAACAATGATTTGCTGCTTTGTCGCAAAAATAACTTCATATACGTCTTCTGGTAGGTTAAACCTATCAAAGAGGATAACCATTTCATACAGAAAGCATAACCTGTATTTAAATATTTCGTTTTTAGATACTAGTATAGAGAAATGTATATTGATTATTGGTTAGTAACTATTATCTGCCTATAAATTCTTTCAAAACATCTTTGTAATCCATCTCAACTTCCATATCCCAATCCTCTGGAAAACATTGGTAATAGTTCTGCCATGCGTACCTCTCGTCTAAAAATATAATAGCGCCTTTGTCTGTTTCTGAGCGTATGCATCTTCCAGCATTTTGAAGGCATTTTGTAATTGCAGGCAGCACATAACCATATTCAAATCCCTTGCCAAATTTGTCATCATAATATTCTATCAGCAATTTTGCCTCAATGTCCGGCTTATTCAATGGCAAGCCGACAATTATAACAGCTTTAAGCACGTTTGGCATGTCAATTCCCTCTCCAAACGAGCCGGTCGAAGTTCCAAGCAGCACAGCGCCTTTGGATTTGTGAGTTTTGAAAGCAGCTAAGAGCTCTTCTTTTTCATTTTTCGTTAAATTTTGCTTTTCGCTGAATATCGGTTTTTTTGATTCTTTGCTGACATACTCGCCAATATTCTGCATCAAGTCGTAGCTCGGAAAAAATATTGCGGAATTACCTTGCACCAGATTAACTATACTGCCGCAAACCTTTGCTATTTCTGCAAATTGCCTATGGTTTCTTTCAACAAACTTTGTTGTTGTTTTTGGTATTATCAAGTTCAGCCTGTTTTTCTTCGGAAAAGGACTTTTGTACTCTTTTTCTATGACATTGTCTTTAAACCCTAAAATATCCCTGTACATTGAAGTCGGGGTTAAAGTGCCTGACATTAAGATCGTTGAATAGCTTTTGTCAATGACCTCTTTTGCTGCAAGGGAAGGGTCAAGGCACCTATATGATAAAGTTACTTTTAGTCTTTTATCAATAACCTCTTTTGCAAGTATTCTTCCATATCCTATATCAGGGCCAAGCCATGCCTCAAGAAATTTTGCTATGCTCAGGACAAAGCTTTTTTTCTGCTTTTCCCTTATATCCTCGCCAATAAATGAAAGCTCTGCAATAATTTTGTCATAATTCCCGAGAAAATTTTTTGAATTTTCTGGGCCCCGAAAATCTTTGATTTTCGTGGGTTTTGATTTGTTTATTTCGTCAATAAAAGAATTTTTAATTATTGTCCCTTCTGATTCAATTTCCTTTCCGGCTTCAAATAATGCATTTTCAACAATCTCAAGATTTTTAACAGTTTCCTCATAGCCATATTTTCCTGCTTCCTTTTTTGCATTTTCAATTATCTGGCTTGATGTTTTTTGAGTCAGCAATTCCCTGATTCTTGTAGGCAGATTATGCGCCTCGTCAACAATCAAAATGATATTTTCCAGCTCCTTTTTTATTTTCACAAGAAAGTTGTTCCTGATGCTTTGATTAAAAATATAATAATAATCTGCAATTACCACTTTTGCATTTTCAGCTGTTAAAGTTGCCAGCTCATACGGGCATAACTTTTTATTTTTTCCTTCATTGATGAAATCATGCACATTGCAGGGGCTTATTATTTTTAATTCCTCAATTGATTGTTTTGCTGCAATTGTCGGCTGCATATTTTGTTTTCTCGTATTTAAGTAGAAATCGCATTTTCCATCATCTCTTAATGATTTGCAGTATTCATGGAATGAAGAGCCAGCCATTGCCTCTACTCCTGACTGCAGGCACATCCATTTTTTGCCGATTACATCAGCGCACTCAAAATTAATACTGAACTTCTGCTTTATCTGCTTTAAAGTGTCCACAACAATCTTATGCTGGGTTTGCCTTGAAGTCAGGAAGAAAATTGTCAAATTATTTTTCATTGCAAATGACAAAGATGGAGCTAAAACTGCAATTGTTTTTCCAATGCCTGTTGGCGCATGCATTATAATATGCTTTTTGCCTTTTATTGCATTATGGACATCAGAAATCATATCAGCCTGAATGTCCCTTACTTTAGAATAAGGAAAATAGATTTCTTTTTGGAAGTCTTCTGTGAGCATAGAAATAGCGAATATGTTGAGATTTATAAGGATTGTTTTTTGGAATTTACGTATAAAAATACAAACATTTATAAACCCACAAACTGTTATATTTTCCCACAAGGTGATAAATATGAAAACTGTATTTGCTGATGATAGAGGCAGAATTGTATTAGGAACAAAATTTTTGCATAAATACGGCAAAAAATTTGCTGTGGTAGGCACTCCAAAAGAGATTGTTCTGGTTCCAATATCGAAAGATCCAATTGCTGAGCTTGCAAAAATTGGCAGAGATGCTGGAATTGACACATATACTTTAACTGAGCTTAAGAGGATGGCTAGAGAAGATGCTGAAAAAGAAGCTTTTTCACGCAAAGATGTTCGCTGACACAGATTTTATTCTTGCCTTAATAAAAGATACTGATTGGCTTAAAGATAAGGCTGTAAAAGTCCTCAAATCAAACAAAGGCAAAATTAAGACTTCTTTATCTGTTATCATCGAGCTGACGCTTATCTGCAAAAGGCTTAAAATAAACACAATGAAAACTTTTGTAAATGTTTTTGAGATTATTGAAGTAGATGAGGAAAATTATTCTGTATGCATGCAAGCTGCTATTTACATGGAGAAATATGGCTTAAATGTTTTTGATGCATTTCATGCCGCATCATGCAAAAATGAGAAAATAATAAGCTCTGATTCTGTGTATGAACGTGTGGGGATTGAGAGAGTAAGGTTGGAGAGATAACAAATAAATTTAGTGCTTAAACAATCTAATTCCAGTAAACACCATCGCAATATCATGCTCGTTGGCTGCCTTTATAACTTCCTCATCTCTTATTGAGCCGCCTGGCTGGATTATTGCTGTCACTCCTGCTTTTGCAGCATCATCTACACCGTCTCTGAAAGGGAAGAAAGCATCAGAGCTCATTACACTTCCTTTTATTTTTTCACCATTCTTCATTACCGCTAAATCAACAGCATCAACCCTAGACATCTGTCCTGCGCCAATGCCAACAGTCAGGCAATCCTTGGCAAAAACAACTGAATTAGATTTTACATGCTTGTTGACTTTCCATGCAAAAATCAATGATTTTAATTCCTCCTTTGTTGGTCTTCTCTTTGTGACAACTTTCAGATTTTTTTCGTTTAATTCAGGACAATAACAAGTCTGTGCAAGCAAGCCTCCGGTTACTGTTCTCAAGTCAAATCTCTTTTTTGGCTTTTTTATCGTTCCTGTTTCCAATAATCTCAAATTCTTCTTTTCCTTTAAAATTTCCAGAGCACCTTTTTCAAATTTTGGGCAAATTACGACTTCAACAAACAATGGCTTCATGTATTTTGCAGTTTCAGCATTGCAGTTCCTGTTTAATGCAACAATGCAGCCAAAAGCAGACTTTGGGTCTGCCTCATGGGCTTTTTTGTAAGCCTCTTCAATTGTATCGGCAGATGCAACACCGCTTGGATTTGTATGCTTTATTACAGCAGCACTTGGTTTGTCAAATTCCTTTACCAATTCAAACGCAGAATCAATATCTAAGATATTATTATATGATAATTCCTTGCCGTGCAATTGCCTTGCTGCTGCAACATAACCCTGCTCGACAAAAAAGTCCTGATAGAAGGCAGCTGACTGGTGGGGGTTTTCGCCATATCTCAGATTTTGCAGTTTTTTAAATGTCAAGTTTAGAATTTGAGGGTAATCATTTTTTGTCAAGCCATTGAAATACCGGTTTATCAATGAATCATAGCTTGCTGTGAAGGAAAATGCCTTTGCCGCTAAATTTAACCTGTCTTCTTCTTTTAGATTTTTATTTCTAATTTTTTCAATTACCAAATCATAATCATTCGGGTCAACCACGACCAAAACATTTTGATGGTTTTTTGCAGCAGCTCTTGCTAAAGAAGGACCTCCAATGTCTATGTTTTCTATTGCAGCCTTTAGTTTTCGGCTGTTTCTTACAGTTTCCTCAAAAGGATAGAAATTCACAACTACCAAATCAATCAAATCAATTTTCTGTTTTTTTAATTCTTTCAAATGTTTTTTATTTTTCCTATCAGCTAAAATCCCTGCAAAAATACTTGGATGGATTGATTTAACCCTTCCGCCAAGCATTTCGGGATATTTTGTAATTTCAGAAACTAGAGTAACTTTTATCTTATTTTTTTCCAATAATTTTGCAGTGTTTCCCGTTGAAATTATTTTTATTCCCAGCCTGCTTAATTCTTTTGCAAATCCCACTATTGCTTCTTTGTTTGAGACCGAAATTAAAGCTGTTTTAATCATTTTTTTGTCATTGATTTTTTTATCTTATCCATGCTCTTTTTATGCAATTCCTTGGTGTAGCGATAACCTCTTTTCGGCAATCCTTTTGTATAGTGATAAGTTTCTTTAACAGTTCTTCTGACATGATGGTGTATCCTATATTGAATTATCCTTACTGTTTCCCAGCCAACCAGAAAAACACCGGCAAAAAGTAAAACAAAGCTGAAAGCCCATATAGACAAACCAGTAATAAGGTAAATAGGCTCGTAGAATTTTGTAATAAACAAAACTTTTCCATAAAACCCAATGATAAAGCTTGATACTACCAAAATCACTCCTGTTAAAAGCTTTTTGTCTTTCCACCATACAAGTTCAGTTGCTTTTTCTTCAGTCATCTTATTGTCACTCTTTTTCCCTCAACCCTTATTCTTCCTTTATCAAATAAATCTATGGCTTTTAAAATAATCTCCTGCTCTGCTTTTTGGACTTTTTCTTTCAACGAATCAACTGTTTCGTTTTTTTCTATTTTTACTTGTTTTTGCATTATTATTGGCCCGCCATCAACGCTTTCATCAACAAAATGCAGAGTTGCTCCTGTGATTTTTTCCTTGTTTTTTAAAACTTCTGCATGAACATCCCTATCTATGCCGCCTGCATATTTTGGCAATAAGCTTGGATGAATATTTATTATTCTGTTTTTGTATCTGCTTACAAACCAAGGGCTTATTATGCGCATGTAGCCGATTAATAAAATCAAATCAACTTTGTTTTCGTCAAGAATTTTTACAACCTCTTTGTCAAACTCTTCCCTTGTTTTATTTTTTTGTTCAACAAAAACTGCTTTTATACCGTGATTTCTAGCTCTTTCCAAAGCATAAGCATCTTGCTTATTGCTTACAACAACAGAAATAGCAGCATTGAGTTTTTTGGAGTTTATAGCATCAATTATGGCTTGCAAATCTGTGCCTTTTGTCGATGCTAAAATCCCTAAACGAAGCATTCAAAACCCCCATTGAAAAACGCAACAAATAGTGGTATTTAA
>CAYIKX010000086.1:0-5463 GCA_964364025.1 uncultured Methanosarcinales archaeon | reverse complement strand
TGAGGTCAAGATAAGAGTTACAAGAGTGCTTCAGAAAGATGGTTTTGCCGAAGTGGTTGGGGAAAAATCCAGCGAAGAATCCAAGAGTGAAGAGGCGCAGGAAGAAAGCTACGAAGCTACTGAAGAAGCGCAAAGCACTGATTCTGAAGAAGGCTATAGCGGGGAAGATTCGGAGAATTTCGGCGAAGAAAATTAACTTGTTCTTTTTGCTTTATTTTTCTTAGGTTAGATTTAAATATAATAATCCATTTAAAACACTAATGAGGCTATTTATAGCGATTGATATTAGCGAGTTGAAGGATTATTTCATTGAGCTTCAAAGATTGTTGCCAAAAAATGCAAAATTGAGTTTGACTAAATCCTTTCACCTTACATTAAAATTTTTAGGAGAAATCCAGCCAAGCAAAGCTGATGAGATTGTTAATATTTTAAAAGATATAAAATTTGAAAAATTAGATGTTTTCCTTGATTCTATTGGTATTTTTCCAACCGAAAATTATATAAGAGTAGTGTGGGTTGGATTAAAGCCAGAGGACATGATATTAGACTTGCAGAAGCGCATTGATGACTCATTGAAGGATTTATTCAAGAAAGAAAAGGATTTCAAAGCCCACATTACTTTGGCAAGAGTCAAGTATCCAGAGGACAAAAAATCATTTGTAGAGCAAATAAAAAAAATTAAGGTGGAGAACAAGAAAATAAAAATTAGGGATTACAGGCTGGTTAAATCTACATTAACACCAGAAGGGCCTGTTTATGAGGATTTGGAAGTGTTTAGTGCAAACTAGAAACCTTTTTAAATACACTGCCCGCCCACAATAATATTGCCTACGAAGCGTATATTGCTTCAACAACTGAGAGGCTATAAAATTCAGTTCAGCATTCTGGACTGCTTATATTGAAAATAAAAATTAATAAACTTTAAAATAGATTTATAATAAAATGGCTGAAGAAAAATTTTTAGTCCCAAGAGATGTTTACCTGAAATCTGGAATACATATAGGCACAAAGTTCAGGACAGCTTACATGGAGCAGTTCATCTACAAGACAAGGCCTGACGGATTGTCTGTTTTAAACCTGCAGAAGATTGATGAAAGAATTAAGATCGCTGCCTCTTTTCTTGCGCAATACAACCCAGAAGACATTTTAGTGATATGCAGGAGAGAAAATGGATGGAAAGCAGTTGAAATGTTTGGAAAATTAACTGGTGTAAGGGCCTTTGCCGGAAGATATCCACCTGGCATTTTGACAAACCCGAACCTGGAGCAGTATACAGAAGCAAAAATAGTTATGGTTGTTGACGCATGGCCTGACAGGAATGCTGTTTTGGATTCTGTCAAGATGGGAATTCCTGTAATTGCCTTATGTGATACAAACAATCAGACAAATTTTATTGACTTTGTCATTCCATGCAACAATAAAGGGAAAAAATCTTTAGGATTGCTGTTCTACATCTTAACAAAAGAATTTTTGAAATCAAAGGGAAAGTTAAAGGAAGATGAGGAATTGAAGGAAAAGCTGGAGGACTTTACAGAGGGGTGATTAAACTAACTTCAATAAATCCCCTATTGCCTGCTTTATATTCTTTTTTTCAAACAAAACTTCGTAAGTCTGGTGAGTCAAAGGCATTTCTATATGGTGCTTTTTGCTGAATTCATAAACAGCCTTTGTTGTTGGAATTCCCTCTGCTATCATTCCGTGCATTTCTTTTTTTATTTCCTCAATTGATTTATTTTTTGCAAGCTGCTCGCCCACAAACCTGTTTCTGCTGTGCCTGCTTGTGCATGTGGCAATTAAGTCTCCTACTCCTGCCAAGCCATAGACAGTCCCTCTTTTTGCGCCGAAATGCCTGCCAAAATTGTTCATTTCCATAAGCCCTAGAGTTATAATGGAAGCTCTTGCATTGTCGCCAAACCCGAAGCCGTCGCAGACGCCAGTAGCTATTGCCGAGATGTTTTTCAATGCCCCGCATATCTCAACTCCAGCCACATCATTCAGCTGGTAAAGCTTAAATGCATTTGTTCCGATGAATTCTGCTGCTATTTTTCCTGTCCTCTTGTCTTTGCTTGCGACAACGCTTGCAGTCGGCATCTTTCTGCTTACTTCCTCTGCATGATTTGGCCCTGACAATACAGCGATTTTTGCATTGCCTAGTTCGTCTTCTATAACCTGTGACATTCTTTTAGAAGTGGAGTGCTCAATTCCTTTTGTTGCGCTGACAATGATTTGATTTTTGAAATACGGCTTAATCTCTTTCAATGTTTGCCTTAAGAATTCGCTTGGCACGGCGCTTATCAGCATTTCTGAGCTTTCAAGGGAATTTTTCAGAGAATTATCCGCAATTACATTATCTGGAATTTTTATTCCAGGGAGATATTGATTATTTTCTCTTTTTGCTTCAATCTCATTTGCCAATTCTTTTCTTCTAGCCCATAATTTGACATCAAAACCCTTTTCAGCAAGAAGAACAGCCAAAGTCGTTCCCCAGCTTCCTGCCCCTATAATTGATATTTTGTTCATATTAGTTAAAATTATATTTCTGTTTGGATAGTTTTGCTATTTCTTTCATTATCTTATTTGTTATTTCTCTCAGCATCTTTTTATTAATCTTTTTATCATAATATTTTTCAAAATACATTGGCTTTCCAATGTTCATTATCGCTCTTTTCGCTTTTGGAATGTATTTTCCTTTTGGCAAGATTCTAAAAGTTCCTATCAACCCTATTGGCACAACAGGCGCTTTTGATAATAAAGCCAGTCTTGCAACTCCTGTCTTTGCTCTTTGTAATTTTCCTGTCAAGCTTCTTGTTCCTTCTGGATGTATTGCTATTATACTTCCTTGCTTTAATGCCTTGACAGCCAATCTTAATGCTTCTTTTCCTCCTTTTTCCCTGTCCAAAGGAATTGCGCCAGCATAAGTGTGCCAAGCTGCTTTTAGCGGATTGTTGAAATGCTCTTTTTTTGAGAGAAAATGCACTTTCCTGTTGAAATTCGTCACAAAAGTGCACACTATAATTGGATGGTCCATATAACTTGCATGATTTGCAACTATAATAAACGCACCTTTTTTCGGTGCGTTCTTCATTCCATTAATTTCTTTAATCCAAAATTTTACTATTGGTGGGATTATTCTTTTTCCTATCGGGTATACCATTTTAATGATTGTATTTTTGGCCTATTAGTTTTGCAATCTGTTGCATAATGATTCTTGTAACTTCTTCAAAAACTTTATTATTCGCTTTTTTATTATAATATTTATCAAAATAAATTAATCTGCCTATTTTAACTTCGCATCTTTTGAATCTTGGAAATATTGCGCCTCTTGGAAGCACTTTATTTGCATCAATTATTCCTATTGGAAGTACAGGAACTTTTGCTTTGAAATCTAATCTTGCTATCCCAGTATAGCCTTTTTGTATTTTTCCATCAGGGCTTCTCCTTCCCTCTGGAAATATCATCAGTATGTGGCCTTGACTTAAGTAATTTAATGCTTTTTCCAGGGCTAATCTGTTCTTCTCTTTTGCACCTTTTTCTTTCTCAACATAAACAGGAATGCCTCCCCATATATCAAGGAAAAATCTCGTAAAGAAATTGTTCCAGTAGAAACTATTAACTAATGCATGCATTTTTCTGTTTATTTTTGATATTATTATAACTGGCATAAGTACATCGTAATAGCTTGTATGATTTGCTGCAATAATGAAAGTCTTGTCTTTAGGTACATTTTCCAATCCTTCCACTTTCCTAATCCATAGCCTATAAATAGGTGGTATAATCCACTTTGCAATCGGATAAGCCATACTCAGAACTATTAAATGTTAGGTTAAAAATGTTTTGGTAAAAATAGAAGTTCAAGTAATTTAGAAAATAAAATAATAAATTCAATCTGGCTTCGCCAAATTATTGTGCTTGTGATATGAGAGGTTCGCCTCGCTCACCATCTTACTGGCATTAACCTCCTGCCAATATATTGAAAAATAAAAGAAAAAAATTTACTCTGTGTCTTTTATTCCGCTTTCATCCACATAGAAGCCTGCTTCTCCTTCTGGCTGGGATGGACTATCTACAAGCTTTGCAACCCTTGTGCCTTTTTTGCCTTTTCTTAGGTAAACCCTGAATGTCGATGCATGCGCAACAATATGTCCGCCTATAGCCTGTGTTGGGTCGCCAAAGAACATATCTGGCTTTGCCATAACTTGGTTTGTAACATAGACGCAAAAGTTATACCTATCTGCCAATTTAAGCAGTACATGCATATGCTTGTTCAGCTTTTGCTGCCTGTCTGCCAAGGTTCCTCTTCCAACAAATTCCGCTCTGAAGTGGGCTGTTAAGGAATCCACAACAACAAGCTTTACATTAAAGCCTTGTTTTTTTACCAAGTCTTCTATCTTTTCCGCTAGAAGCATCTGATGGTCTGAATTATAGGCTCTTGCTACCTTAATGTTTTTCAATACCTGCTCTTCGTCCAGGCCAGCGCCTTTTGCAAGCTGGATAATTCTTTCCGGCCTGAAAGTATTTTCTGTGTCAATGTATACAGCAACTGCATCCTTGTCAACAGTCTGGCAGTTTACTGCCAAAGCATGTCCTAGTTGTGTTTTTCCAGAGCCGTATTCGCCAAAGCACTCTACAATAGCGCCTGTTTCAAGCCCTCCTCCAAGCAAGGAATCAAAGGCTTTGCTGCCTGTCTTAATCCTAATAACCTTTTCTCTTCTTCTTAAGAGCTCTTCTCCGGATTCAAAACCCATCTCCAAAGAAGACCTTGCCACTGCAATGAGTTTTTTAGCAACTGTATCTCCCATGCCTGTTGCTTCTATAAGCTCTGCCGGATTTGCAACTGCTATGCTCATCAAGTCAGTATAGCCGACTGCAATTAATTTTTCCGCTGTTGCAGCTCCTACGCCTGGCAATTCATATATTGTTTTTTCTTCTTTCTCCATCTTAGTTTTTTTTCTTCTTGGCTGTGAATCTTGTACTTCAAGTATTTGTTCCATTATAATCACCTTGTTTATATATTTTTAGAAAGAAGTCTAAATGACTTCTTCTATTATGTCCTCATCGACATAGTCTGTAGTTTCAGCAACAGCTTCTTGCTCCCTTAGAACTATGTACTCATATGCTTTTTGAAGCACTAATGCTGCTTTTGGCAAGTCATTGACTCTGAAAGAGTTTGCTGTTTGCCATATGCCATTTTTGTCTTTATATCTTCTCTGCAAAGAAACAGTTCTGTATCCCACTATTTCTCCGTTTCTGCCTTTGCCTTGGTTTTGCCAGACGGTAGCAGTAATAACGCCTGTGCTAAATTTTCTTTCTGGTATGTTTTTTTCCATTTCTATTCACCCTTGCTTTCGCGTTTTATTTCAAAGCCTCCTTGATTATGAATGTGTTTTGGCTTTAGGCGGATTGACGCCATTGCCAACACATTCCAGAGACTGGGTAAAGTCGTTTTGCAACAACTTCAGTAAG
>CAYIKX010000085.1:0-5515 GCA_964364025.1 uncultured Methanosarcinales archaeon | reverse complement strand
GTGGAATTTTGATGTTTAAAAACACTTATAATTGTTTTGTCAATTTCATAATATTGCCAGCAGACACAAATTACCAAAAACTTTGTTGGTTGGCAATCTTGCGAACCACAGCAATATATATACAATGATTTTTGCGGTTCGCAATATTTTTATAGTGGGATAATTTACTGATTTTTATGCTGAGAGTTAAAGTTTTAATGCATTTACTTATAGCAGTATTTATGGTTTCTTTTGTTAATGCAGCTACAATCCATGGCATACTTTATGACTTGTCATTGAAAAAAGCGGGTAATGCAAGGGTTGAGATAAACACAAGCCCAAAGCAGTTTCTTGTTGCGCAAAATGCTACTTACTCTTTTAATGCCCCTAATGGGGCTTATACGATAAAAGCGCAGATAATCCAGAAAAATACTGTAGTTGCTTCTGTGCAGGAAAATATAAACATAAGCCAAGACGGGAGTTATGTTTTAGATCTTATCTTATTTCCTGATGTGGAAGAAGGGGTGGAAGATCTTGGCATAGACTTTAACGGAAATATCGTTGAAGAAGCAAAAAATAAAGGCAATATTTTATTGATTTGGTTTATAGTTTTGTTTGTTTCAGGAATCATTGTTGGGGTATTTTATTTTTTAAAAACAAGAAAACGTGATGAGCGAAAAGCAGAAGAGAAAACAGCAGATATGGAAGATGGCTTGGAACAAATAATGAAGATAATAAAGCGTGAAGGCGGCAGGGCAATGCAAAAAGACATAAGAAAGCAGATTCCATTATCTGAAGCAAAGATAAGCCTGATGATTGCTGAGCTTGAGCACAAAGGGCTTATTGAGAAGATAAAGAAAGGAAGGGGCAATATAATTATTCTGAAGAAAAGATAATTTTACAGCTTAATTATATGGATAAATAAAAACCAAAAACCTTATAAATCATTTTGAATATATCATTGTATAGGGGGTTGGTTATGAGCGCTGAAAAAGAGATAGTCAATTACTGGTACAACAAAAAGGGGCTTTTTACAATTAATAATATTAAGACTAATAATAATAAAGATGCTGGAATTCTTGCCCTAAAGTTTGATAAGGATAGAGTTAATGAGATTTTTCATGTGGAGGTTAGCTGTTCTATAACCAATAACATTTCAGAAACAACGAATCTTGACAAATCAATAGGCAAGATTGTTTATGAAAAATTCGAAGATAAAGGCATTAAAGAAACAATGAGCAATAAAATTAAGCAATTTTCGGTTGAAAAATCAAAAATAAAAAAGACTATAATACTAGGTGCAATGCCAAAATCAAGAAAAAGCGAGATAATAAAAAAATTTAATGAAAAAGAAGTTGAAGTGATAGAGTTTGAGAATATTCTTTACGATGTTATAGAACATCTTGACACACAGTATTACAGAAATGATATAATAAGAACATTACAGCTTACAAAGTTCTTGCTTTTGGGCGAACCTACAAAATTGGCTAAGTTGCTTGTTAATGACACTTTTTCTTCCACTTCAAGAAAGGAATTTTTGTCCAGCATTTTAGATAAGGATGAGATTATTAAAGAGTTTAAAAAGACAAATATGGAAAGGTTGGCTGCAATCCTGAAAAATTCTAGTTTAAAGGCGCCTGAATTGGCAGAAATGCTTGAAAATAATGTTTTGAACAAGAAAACTAGAAAGATGTTTCTGAGTTCTTTGATGGAGCAGGAAAGCAACAGGAAGATTATGAATAAAAATAAGAGGATAAAGAAGAAAAATATGGCTTTGGAGAAGTTTTTTTAGTTTTTTCTCAACACTTTCACGACAGAATCGACTGCACGGATAGCATATTCCTCAATCCTTTTTTCTGATTGCTGCCATGTGATGTTCGGGCCCGAGATTCCCAAAGAAACCGGCTTATTGTACTCGCATGACAAGTCAAGGAGCTTTCTAGCCACTGCATGGGCTACAACAGCATCATGGTCTGTGCCTCCCTTTATTACAGTGCCTAAAGTAAGCACTGCATCAATATTTTTGTCCTCAAGCAGTTCTTTCACTGCAAGCGGGATTTCAAATGAGCCAGGCACTTCAATGACTTTGACTACTCTGGCGCCTGCTTCCTTTGCCCGCTGCTGCGCCCTTTTGCTCATCTCGCCTGTGATTTCATAGTTGAAGGTTGAAACTACCATACCTAAACGTTCTGCCATCATTTCACCTCTATAGGACCTTCATCAGCTTTGCCCTGCCTCCTGCCTGTACCTGCATATTTTGTCAAAGCAGTTTTGCTTTTTAATAATTCCAAAGCATTTAAAGCATGCTTAGCTGCCCTGTTTTTTGCAATCTCATATATTTCTTTTTCTGTTTTTGCCTCGTCCATGTGAACAAAAACCTCGAGAACATGCCTGTTAGTCATCAATTGCGCCTGCTGCAAGCCAAGGGATGCCTCATGGGCGCATTGCTTGTCAATAGGCGCTTTGCCAGCCATTCCTAAAGCGATAACAATATCGCATTTATCCTCTTCTATCAGCTTTTTGCATGCAACTGGCAAATCCTTGAAGCCTGGAACTGTATACCTGATTATTTTTGCATTAGAATTTTTTTTAATTGAGTCTATAGCAAAAGCTGCCATATTAACTCTTGCAAATGCTGTGTCCGCAATGCCAATTTTCATTTCAGCAATTCAATATTTATTTTATTTCCATCTCTTAGCTTTAGCTCTGACTTTAAATGAACAGGCGCAATGAACTCAATCACATCCTTATGTTTTGTCAAATCAGGAACTATTATTGAGCCGCTTATGTTTTTAATTTTTGCCTTATAGCAATTTGCCCCTCCAAGAATTTTATTGCCGGACTTGTATGCATTTATTTTTATTGGAGCTATACCCTTTAATAAATCTGACTGCTTTTTCGCAACTTTCAAATTTAATGTTCCGGGGTAAGCATTAAACCCGAGTTTTTTTTTAATTTCCTTTCTATAATGCCCCATAGACATATAGAAAGTGCCTTCTCCCAAGCCTCTTACTATAGTGCCGCTTAAAGCTAATTTTCTACTCATATAAATTTTAGTAGCCCAATTTTGCTTATAAATCTTATGCTGCATGCGAGAACGCTCGCAGTTCGGGCATGCTCGCGTTCATCTGGCACAAAGTTTTTTAAATATGTAAATTATGCTATTGAGTAGATGGACGACAAGAGACTGCTCATTGTAGGAATTGACCCAGGCATAACTACAGCGTATGCAGTTCTTGACATTGAAGGCAGCTTAATCCATTTAAAATCTTCAAAACAACTTGACTTGAACCACTTGATTTCTGAAATAATAAAATTTGGCAAAATTGTCATAGTCGGCACTGATAAATTTAAAGTGCCAAATTTGGTTGGCGCTTTTGCAGCAAAACTTGGCGCTAAAATTGTAAGCCCTGAAGAGGATATCAAAGTTGATGAAAAAAGAAAAATTAAATATAATTTTAGAATTGAAGACAGCCACCAAGGAGACGCACTGGCATCTGGGTTATTTGCATATCAAGCAGTAAAGCCATTGCTCAACAAGATAGATTTTTTTGCCAAGGAAAATAAAAAGCAGAATATAAGGAATAAAATAAAGGAACTCGTGATTTCAAGGAGAATAAGCATTAAGAATGCTGTTAGCATTATCGAGAAGAAAGAAGAAACTAAAATAGTAGAGAAGGCTATTGCTGAGAAAAAGTCAATAAGCCAGAATGACTTTTTGAGATTATACAATAAGCTGAATAGGTATGAAAAAGAAATAAAATTGATGAGGGACTATAATGATAAGTTGAAGAATAAGATAAGCCATCTTGAAAAAAATGGAATGAAAAAAGAAGAGCCAAAAATAAATGACAAAAAAATAGCTGATTTCAGGGAAAACAGAATCAAGTTTCTTGAGAGCTCAATTAAATCCAAGGAAAAAGAGATAGAACATTTAAAGTCGTTAATGAGAAAATTCAATGATATTATATCAAACATTATTAATTTTTACATACTAAAAAAGCTTGACACATTAGGAATAAATGAATTTAATTTAAAAAATAAAATTCTTAACATCAAGAAAAATGACATACTGCTGGTAGATAACCCAAATATTGCAAGCAGCGATGTAATTGACTTGCTGAAAAACAGGGTTTTTATTATTGTGCATAAAAATCCAGTGAGTGCAAAAATGGCGAATGCCCTGCCCTTCATTTTTATAAACTCAAAAAATCTCAAAATTGAGGAAGACAGGTACTTCGGCTTTATAGACAAAAAACACTTTGAAGTTGAAAAGAGCAAGTTAGATTGGGTCAAAAAAGTCATCGAGGATTACAAAAACGAGAAATCAGAATTAGTCCATTGGTAGATCGCTGTTTCTAATTTTTATTCTCTTGCCTGTTTTCAGGTTTCTTGCAAAAATCCTTGAACCGACTTGCAGCAGCTTGACTTCATCCCCCCTTATTAAAACAATATCTCCTCTTTTATATTTAAATGGCCTGTAGAGCGCATTGACTCTGAACAAATCCTTTCCAGATTTGCTTCTAGTGTGTAATTTTGAGCTGACTTTCAGTTCGCCTCCAAAACTTTCTTTTAGCTTCTTGCCCAATACCCTTACAAACTTCTGCGATGTCAGATACAAATCCCTTCCATTATGGTAGTTGACTGTTTTTGTGATTGCAACATCTTCTTTTTTATGTATTTGGCTGTATACAAAACCCATAATTTGATCGCTTACGTCCCTAAGCTGCAGTATACCCTGATAATAATTAGGCCTTGCGAACTTCAACTTTTGAGCTGGTTTTATGCCTTTCATTGTTTATTTTTATTATTTATTGCTTTATTAAAAGCAAAACCTTTTTAATCTTTTTGCAAAGAGCATGATTTATGAAGGATTGGAAGAAAATCTTAAAGAGGTTATGGTATTTTATATGGGAAGACAATGGCGTTTGGAGCTGGATTGCAAATATTGTCTTAGCCTTTATTCTCATTAAGTTTGTTGTCTACCCTGGCTTAGGTTTTTTGCTTAGCACTAGCCATCCTGTTGTTGCTGTTGTAAGCGAAAGCATGGAGCATAATAACGGCTTTGAAGATTGGTGGGATAAAGCTGGCAATTGGTACAAATCCAAGAATATAAAGAAAGAGGATTTTGATAGTTTTCCATTAAAAGACGGGTTCAATAAAGGCGACATTATGGTGCTTAAAGGCGAAAAAGCAGAAAACATCAAAGTTGGCGATGTGGTTGTATTTTGGAGCGCTAGGAAAGACCCGATAATACATCGTGTTGTTAGGAAATGGAAAGACAATAACACTTATTTTTTCCAGACAAAAGGGGACAATTATAAAACAAATCCAAACTCTATAAAAAACCTTTTTCTTGATGAAACAGAGATTAGTGAAGAGCAGATTGTAGGCAAGGCGGTTTTGAAAATCCCATTGCTTGGCTATATCAAAATATGGTTTGTTGACCTTCTTAGTATTCTTAAGGATATACTAGCACAAAAAGGGCTTGTTTGCAAGTTCCATTAGTTGCACCTCATTAGCATGTTATGCGTAA
>CAYIKX010000084.1:0-5524 GCA_964364025.1 uncultured Methanosarcinales archaeon | reverse complement strand
TTGAGCCCATTTGAATTATATAAAATGTATACTTAATGACTTGACTTAACAGAATTTCTGTTGTTTATTACATTCTTCACGAACAATTCTCCAGCCTTGTAAGAACTCCTGACAAAAGGCCCTGATGCGCAGAACAAGAAGCCAAGTTCAAGTGCTTTCTGATTGAAATATTCAAATTTTTCTGGAGGCACGTAGGTATTTACTGCAATATGCCAGTTTGAAGGCCTTAAGTATTGGCCTATTGTTAAAATATCGCAACCGATTGCCCTTAAATCCTTCATTGCTTGGATTATTTCTTCATCTTCTTCGCCTAAGCCAAGCATTATAGAAGATTTTGTATATATTTTTGGATTTAAATTTTTAACATTCTCCAAAACACTTAATGATTGCTTATAATTAGCTCTTACATCTCTAACTTTTTTTTGCAATCTTTCAACAGTTTCTATGTTGTGGGCAATGACTTCTGGCTTTGCCTCGACTATTTTTTTTAATGATTTTATATCGCCTTTAAAATCAGGAATCAAAACTTCAATAATAATTTCTGGATAAAATTTTTTTATTTCTTTAATGCATTCCGCAAAATGGCTTGAACCGCCATCTTCCAAATCATCCCTGTTGACAGAAGTTAAAACAACATAGTCAAACAGCTTTATTTTCGCAATTGCTTCTGCAAGCTTTTTCGGCTCATCTGCATCAAGCTTCTTCATTGGATTGCCTGTCTTCACAGCGCAGAACTTGCATCCTCTTGTACAGACATCACCCATTAACATGAAAGTGGCTGTGCCTCCATTCCAGCACTCTGAGATATTAGGGCAATGGGCTGATTCGCAGACTGTATGAAGGTTGTGATTCTTTAAAGTAGTTTTAATATTTGAGAAATTGTCATTAGTATTAAACTTAATTTTCAGCCATTGTGGTTTGATTAGTTGTTGGTGCATTATAGTAGAATTTATCTATATATTTATAAAATTTTGGAATTTAAAAAATAAAATTATTTTATATCATATACTTCAAAAATCAAAAATCGAAATATTTATATATCTTAATAATATATATCTGTAATATATCTCATTGGTGACTTTCATGGATTTTAATTACAAAGGAAAACCAATACTTCCAACTAAAACTGCCTTAAATGAATTAAGTGAAATTGATGTGAATTTGTACGAAGTTTCAGAAATTTTGGAAAAGGGATTTGAAATAAGAAAAAGAAAGAAGAATATTATTGAAAGAGGCATTCAGAGAGGAAATAAAATAATAAATGTCGTAGTGGTTGATTTAGGCGATTATTACAAATTAATTCATGCTGGTGAATTTACTTTAAGCAAGAAATTCAAAAAACTTATGAGGGATAAAAATGGAATTTGAAAATCTAAAACTAAAATGTGAATGTGGCGGAAAGATGGAAAAGATAACAACAGAATGGAAAGGGATAGAAGTAAGAGGATGGAGATGCAATAAATGCCATGAAGAAGTTATAAATCCATCAGATGCACAAAAAGCATTAGAAATAGAAAGAGCGAGAAAGAAAAATATTCTTACAGTGAAATTAAGGAAAGTTGGAAAAAGCAATGTTGTAACTGTGCCTCAAGCATTAATAAAGGCGGAAAATCTTAAAGCTGGGCAAAGATTAGAATGGAGTATAAAAAGGGGGAAGTTGGTTTTGAATCCTTAGATCAATATGGTAAATAAAGTAACAAGAAAAGCATTAACAGTATCCATTAATGAATTAAGAAATTTAGTTGATAAGCTATCAAAAGAGGGAAAGGAATTAGAGCAAAGATTAGGAGTAAAAGGTAAAGAACTTTTTGAAAGGAAATGGCTGATATCTATAATCAATAAAACACCTAAATGTAGCGATACTTGGGAAATTGAAAAAAGAAAAATTTAATTATTTTTCAAAAGTTGTTGATAAATATTTTTTACTTTAATTCTCCCAAAGCCCACGCCTTTAATTTTTCATATTTCTGGTTGCCGCACAGCTTTCTGCCAGTTTTTTCATTGTAGAAGAATGGAATTCCACCGCAAAAAATACTTCCATCAGGATTTTTGTCAACTTCCTCAAGCCATGCTGCGTTTTCTGCATTATGCCAGACTTCGACATGAACTATATGTATTCCTGTCTCTTTTTCAAGCTGCTCTATCAAAGGATCCATTTCCTTGCAGTGCACGCATTCTGTGCCTGAAAACATAATAAGCCTTTTTTGATTTTGTCTGCTGACTGTTTCACTCATTTTATCATCACAGTTATTTAGGGTATTAGTTTATTTTAAAAGTTTTTGGATTTTACAAATAAAGAATTAAAATTTACTCCTTCTTTAAAAACACCGTATCATTTGGCATAAAAGGCGGTGTGGAAAACAAAATTATTTCAACTGGCGTATCGCCAATTCTTTCAAAACTGTGAGGCACTCCAGCAGGTATAGCCACTAATTGCCCAGGACTAACTTCAGCCGTAACATCTCCAATAGTTCCTTTTGCCCTTCCCTTGTAAATGTAAACAAAGTGATTTTCCTTTGGATGCATATGCATTGGAATCTTATCCTCAACTCTTAAAAGCTCTATGCCGCCTGTGTCAGTCTCAGCAAGAACAGTGTACCTGAAGTAAGAACTTTCCAAATCAAGTTGTCCCAATCTTTTTGGAACGTCAAAAACTGCTGCCTTTAAGGCATTTCCAGTCATTTGCCCTGTTAAAGACTTAACATTGCCAGGAAGAAGATACCCCGCTGCAATCCCTAATATAAAAAGAACTACAAACCAAGTATGCATCGTCTTTTTTTTCATGCTGCTTCCTTTTAATCTGGCTAGTTATATAAATACTTTTTGGTAGTGGTCAAGAAAATTTACTACTATAAGAAACAACAAAAATTAATTTTAAAACTAAGATTGATATATTATTGTATTTCGTCAAGTGAAAAGTTTAGATTGCAAGCGCCTTCCAAGACACCATCATCCACAGAAATTAGTGCCCTATATTTTTTATCGTCTTTTTGCATTCTAACAATACCTGAATCGTGTTCGACAGCCGTAATGTTAAAACCCCTTTCCCTATAAAATCTTTGAGCATCATCCAAAACTCTGGCTTCCGTTACTCGAACTAAGTCTGGAACCATAAAATATTCCAAAGTGCTATTGGTAGCTCGGGCAGCAATATATGGAGATGCATTTGCATGTCCAATAATTAATATAGTTGTTAATAAATGACCTTTAACCGGAACTGCCTGATATGTTGACCGTACAAATTGTTCAAATGTACTGTATTGATTTGTTTCTGGCATCATATAGGGGAACAAATATTAATTTATAAATCTATCCACGGGTAACTACTAAATAATGATATTAAAATAAAATTTTTTAATAAAAATTTCACAAAACCCAAAACTATTTATTGAGAATATACTTTCCGCAGTAAATAAAAATGAAACAATATCTTGATGCTTTGAAATACGTCCTTGAAAACGGTACAGACAGGAAAGACAGGACTGGAACAGGAACGAGAGCAGTTTTTGGAATGCAGCTAAGATTCAAAATGGAAGACGGCTTTCCTGCAATGACCACAAAAAAACTTCCTTGGAAAAGTGTTGTAAGCGAATTATTGTGGTTTATTGAAGGCTCTGACGATGAGAGAAGATTAGCGGAAATTCTTCATGGAACAAGGGACAAAAGCAAAACTACAATCTGGACTGCGAATGCTGAAGCTGATTACTGGAAGCCAATAGCAAGATTTCAAGGCGACTTGGGAAGAATTTACGGAGTTCAATGGAGAAAGTGGAAAAGCCCTAATGGAAAAGAAATTGACCAGCTTGCAAATGCAATAAAGCTGATTAAGGAAAACCCAACTAGCAGAAGAATCATTGTAACAGCGTGGAATCCCGGTGAATTGGAACAGATGGCTTTGCCGCCTTGCCATACATTCTTCCAGTTCTTTGTGGCAAATAACAAGTTGTCACTGCAGATGTACCAGCGCTCATGCGACATGTTTTTGGGAGTGCCATTCAATATTGCTTCTTATTCATTATTGCTGCACATGGTATCCCAAGTTACAGACTTAAATCCAGGCGATTTTGTGCACGTTCTTGCAGATGCCCATATTTATCACAATCATTTTGGGCAGGTCAAGGAGCAATTATCCCGAAAGCCGTTTGCACTGCCAACTTTAAGTTTAAATCCAAAAATAAAAAACATTGACAATTTCAGGATGGAGGACATTAAGCTGGAAAACTACCAGTTCCATCCGGCCATTAAAGCGCCAATGGCAGTTTAAAGTTTATTTTTATAATTTTAATATAAAAAATAAATACATAATCAAAAATGATAATCTCGATTATTGCCGCTATGGCTAAAAACAGGGTTATTGGCAGGAATAATTACATTCCTTGGAAACTTCCAGAAGACATGAAAAGATTTAAAGAATTAACAACAGGCAAGCCAGTTGTTATGGGCAGGAAAACATTTGAAAGTATAGGGAGGCCATTGCCTAATAGGGCAAATATAATAGTAACAAGAGATAAAAATTACAAGGCAGATAATTGCGTTGTAGTTCATTCTGCAGGTGAAGCAATAAAAGCTGCGAAAGGAAACGAAGAGGTAATGATAATAGGCGGAGCAGAAATATACAAGCAATTTTTGCCAAGAGCAGATAGGTTATACTTGACATTAATAGATAAAGAATTTGAAGGCGATGCTTATTTTCCGGAATTTGACAAGAATGAATGGGAAGAAGTAAGCAGAGAAGAGCATGAAAGCAATGGATTAAGGTACGCTTTTGTGAATCTGGAAAGAAAATAATTACTGGAAAAAAAGCAGCTTGATCATCTGCACTACAAAGCCAATAGCACCTATTATCAAAATTCCAAGCCCGCTTACCTTGACTATGGTCTTGAATTCAATAGTATCAGGCTTTTTTGTTATTTTCAAAACTCGCAGGCATTCTCCCAAAAATGATTTTACCTTGTATTGCCATGATGCTGTGTTTTGCTCTTCCATAATGAATCAGAAGATAAGCTTCTTTAAAAAGCTTATTGAAATTTCTTTTAATCGCTGTTAAACTCTTTTACCATACAAAGTTTGGTAAAACTTCGTCCGAAGAGTAATTTTTTGGGCTAAAGTTCATTTAAATGAGCGAAGCGATACATCAAGAACAAGAATCAAGGCGAGAAAACTTTAAAACACTAATTTAAATAATGTTAGATGTGAACTAAAACTGTGATCTTCTTATGATTCAATTGCTCAATATTCCAATCAAATTGTTTATCAAATTTAATGTTTAAAATTTTCAATGCGTCTTCTTTGGATAAAACTATTTGCACTGGCTCACTTGATATCCAACCTGCCTTTGCATTAAATATTATCCAGATATCTCCACCACCTGACCTATAAGAGTTCCTTATTTCACCTTCCAATTTAATCATTTTGTATCACTTGTTAATGCAATTTTATTCAATCACTATTTCAATTCTTTTACCAATCAAACTTTTTCCATTATCTGATGTTCCAATTTTCTTGAGAATTTTCTTCGTAGCTA
>CAYIKX010000083.1:5332-5578 GCA_964364025.1 uncultured Methanosarcinales archaeon | reverse complement strand
TGAACCCGAGTCGGAGCCGTTCTGCATTGAGTTGCTTTCAAGATTTGAAAGCTTCAAGCATGACAGGGCTCCATGATAGTTCCTGCAGCTCTGTTTAATGCCTTTTCACGCTGATCCAGGCTACACTACCAGGGCATTTTGCGTTAAAAAGGCATAGGAATCCCCCTTCAGCAAAATTAACAATGAAATCATAGTCTTTTGTCTAAAGAAGGATTATTTTTCATTGCAATTGGGATTATTTGATTA
>CAYIKX010000083.1:0-5322 GCA_964364025.1 uncultured Methanosarcinales archaeon | reverse complement strand
AGCTTACGGATTTTTAGCTGTCTTTGTAGTCAAGATTATTCTTAGATTTGATAATATTAAATTTATTGCTTGCATGCTTAAAAGATATGTGCATTAACTTAATTAAAATCTGCAATAAAAAATTCTCCCACAATCTTTAAATACAATAATCTTATTCTGTTTTATATGAAAAGAAGTTCCCGACGCTGGAAAAAAAAGCAGCAGATGAGATGGAAATGGCAGCGCAAGCGAATGAAGAAAGAGAGAAGATTAAGGAAACAGCATAGGGCGACTTAAGTTTATTCTTGCGATAGAAAATTATATATACAAACTACTTTCCATTTTATCGGGGTGACTTAAAATCTCAATGATGCAGGATATCTCAAAGACCGACCCTGAGGTTTATTCTCTGTTAAAGAAAGAGCTTAATAGGCAGCAATATGGCTTGGAGATGATCCCTTCTGAAAACAATGTAAGCAAAGCAGTAATGCAGGCAATGGGCTCTGTTTTCACAAACAAATATTCCGAGGGCTACGCAAAAAAAAGATATTATGGCGGAAATCAATTCGTTGATGAAGTTGAGCTGCTTGCAATTGAAAGGGCAAAGAAAATTTTTAATGTTGTGCATGCAAATGTCCAGCCTTATTCTGGAAGTCCTGCAAATTTCGCAGTTTATATGGCAGTATGCCAGCCAAATGACACGATAATGGGCTTGCATTTGCCTGATGGCGGGCACTTGACTCATGGGTTCAAAGCCAGCTGCACAGGCCAATTGTTTAATTCTGTCCCCTACCATGTAAAAAAAGACGGATATATTGATTTGGAGGAAGTTGAGAAATTAGCTTTAGAGCACAAGCCAAAACTAATGTGGGTTGGCTACACAGCTTATGCAAGGGAATTTCCATTTGAGAAAATGTCAAAGATTGCTGACAAGGTTGGCGCTTATCTTGCTGCTGACATTGCGCATATTTCTGGTCTTGTAGCATCTGGTGTGCATAAAAGCCCTTCCCCTTATGTTCATATTATTACTACAACAACACACAAAACTTTTCGCGGACCAAGAGGGGGCATTATAATGGTTACTCAAAAAGGGCTTGAAAAAGACCCTGAATTGCCTAATAAAATTGACAAGGCAGTTTTTCCTGGATTGCAGGGCGGCCCTCACGACCACACAACAGCAGCAATTGCAGTTGCATTAAAGGAAATGATGCATCCTGAGTTTAAGGTGTATTGTAAGCAGATTGTGAAAAATTCAAGAGCGCTTGCAAAATCATTGATGGACAGCAAAATAAAAGTTGTAACCAATGGCTCCGATAATCATATTGTTTTGGTCGATTTAACCCCATTTGGCAAAGGCAAAGGAATTTTTGCGCAGGAAGCTTTGGATGAAGCTAATATAACAATGAATAAGAATACCATTCCTGCTGATCTCTCGTCTCCATTTTATCCCAGTGGGGTCAGGATGGGAACTCCCTCATTGACCACAAGAGGAATGAAGGAAAAAGAAATGGAACAGATTGGCAAATGGATTGCAGAAGTGATAAAAGAAATAAAGAATTTTGAACTTCCTGAGAATAAACCAGAGATTAATAACTATCTGAAAGAATTCAGGGAATCAATAAAAAAGAATAAAAAAATAAGAGATATACAAAAACAAGTCATTGATTTGTGCAGGAAATTCCCTTTGTATCCGGATTTTGATGTTTTAAAATAAAATGATGAGACAAGAACTTGGAGCTTTAATAACAGCGGGTAGTATTTTATTAACACCTGCTTCGAGAAATGCAGTTGCGTCAACAAATTATACGATAGAACAATTAGCATCGCAATCGACCAGTGGTGTAAATTTACCACTACAAGAATTAAGCCCTTTGGAGAAATTTCAAATTGCAAATCAGTCCTATCAGACATTTTACGCTGAAACTCTTCAGCAAGTAAATGAACAATTAAAAAAGTACTCAATAGATTGGATATCTAAACTCTCTGACAAATTGATGCAGGCTGAGGCTTACCATCAGTTTGCTTTTACTTCTTATGCGAAAGTAATCACTTCAGTTATAGAATCCTGCAACAGTGAAACTGAAGGCGGACCAGTTTGCAAGAGCATGCCTATTATAGAAGGTATATTAGGGGAAATGGCTTCCAACAAAAAGGTGCCGCAAGACTATAACAAATTAATTGCAGATGCGAAAACTTTCTCGGACAGGGCGCTTGAGCTAAATCCCAATGAGCAAAGATACCAGAATCTAAATATAACAATAAAAAACACCATAAAAATATTATCTGGATCGAAGTAGAATTTTATTAAAAATGCCAGCAAAAATAATCGACGGCAACAAAATTGCAAAAAGAATTATTGAAAGCATAAAAAATAAAGTTAAGAATATGAAGGAAAAACCAGGCTTGGCTTTGGTTTTAGTCGGCAACAATCCTGCATCTGAGATTTATGTCAATTTCAAGGAAAAGGATTCAAAGGAAGCCGGGTTTTATTGCGAAAGGTACAATCTAGATGAAAAAACAAGCGAAATGGATTTATTGAATTTGGTTAATAAATTAAACAATAATCCGAAAATTAATGGGGTTCTTGTGCAATTACCGCTGCCAAAACATATAGACGAAAAACTCATAACAAATTCAATATTGCCGCATAAGGATGTTGATGGCTTTACCCCTGTAAGTTTAGGCAATTTACTTTCTGAAAATACAATAATGGCGCCTGCAACTGCAAGGGCTGTAATTAACCTTATTGAATCAACAGGAACAAAAATTGAGGGAAAAAATGCAGTTGTCATTGGAAGAAGCAAGATTGTCGGCAAGCCAGTTGCAATGATGCTGCTTGAGAAAAATGCGACTGTTACAATATGCCACTCAAAAACAAAAAATCTTGCAGAGCATACAAAAAAAGCAGACATTCTTGTTGTTGCAGCTGGAAAGCCAAAACTGATAACAAAGGGCATGGTGAAAGAAGGCGCTGTTGTTATTGATGTTGGAATCAACAGAGTCGGCGATAAATTAGCAGGGGATGTTGATTTTGTTAATGTTAAAGATGTCGCTGGCTTCATAACACCTGTTCCAGGCGGTGTTGGGCCTATGACAAGGGCAATGCTGATGGAAAATACGTTGAAGGCGATGGAGTTGCAAAGCAAGATTTTAAAATAAAAAATTAATTAAAATGCTTCAAATTCTGGAATTATCAGTCATTGAAATCAAACAAGAAACACCAACTGTAAAGAGCATTAAATTAGAAAAAAATAATCTTGATTACAAGCCAGGCCAATATATGATGATGCAATTTGAAACTGGAGATGGGGAAAACACAAAACCTTTGTCAATCGCTTCTTCTCCAACAGAAAAATTTCTTTTATTTTCTACAAAAATTTCAGAAAGCTCTTTCAAGAAAAAATACAATGAATTAAAAATAGGCGATAAGGTAAAAGTAAAAGGCCCGATGGGAGTTTTTGTTCTGGATGAGAAAGCAAAAAACTTAATTTTTCTCGGCGGAGGAATTGGAATAACCCCGTTTAGGGATATGATAAAATATGCAACAGATAAAAAATTGCAAATAAAATTGACTTTGCTGTATTCCAACAGGATTCCTGCTGAGATTTGCTACAAAAATGAATGGGATTTATGGCAAAAACAAAATCCAAATCTGAAAGTTGTTAATACCATAACAGACGATTTAAGCTGGCAGGGAAGGAAAGGCAGAATCAACGAGCAAATGATAAAAGAGTTTTGCAGTGATTTGAACAATACTTTGTTCTACATCTGCGGACCTCCTGCAATGGTGGAAGGATTGTCGCAATTGCTGAAAACTATGAATATTCCGCAGCAGAACATCAAGGTTGAGAAGTTTGCGGGATACTAAAATTACGCCACCAACGTTAAGGACTTTCGGTTTAACGTTAATAACGGGCAGCTCAAAAACTTCTTGCCTAACGTACTATCTTAAACGAATCTTTTTCTCCTCGAAAAATTCCCCTCGAAACGTGAGGCATCCCACACGTTTCAGAGCTGGAGAATTTTTCAGAGATGAGAAAAAGTTAAGTTGAGCGGGGCGAAGAATAGCTTAATTGAATTATTATTAGTTTTAATTTAATTATTTTATATTCCTATTGCTAGACGACAACCGAAAGATTTAAATATAAGGTATACTATACCCTATATATCTGGTATCAAAGGTAACTTTGATATCATGTGGGAAAGAATAAAGAAGGAAATGAATGAAGGATTGAAAGGATGGACGAATGAACAATGAAAGAAAAGAATTTAAAACTTAAAAAGATTAAGGAGGTTTGCAGAAATGTCCAAAAAAGCAGAAGAAACATTAATTCTACGAGATATATTCTCCCACAAACACATCAAGGACAATGGAGACATAGTTGATATAAGTATACAAGAAGTCAAAAAAACACAAGAATATCCAAGAAGGTGTTAGATATTCGCTGGTATATGTTAGAGATGGAAAAAACTTGGTAAGGTATGACAATTACATGGGACATGGACACCATAAGCATATCAAAGATAAACGTAAAGAATACGAATTCAAGGATGAGTGGCAGTTGATTAGTGACTTTGAAGAAGACCTATTGAAACTCGGAATAAAGCTTTAATTGCACAGAATTGACAGGTAGTTTAGAATAATTGAGGATGAACAGAATGAACGAAGTAACAAGTCCCAAAAGAATACACAAAAAATCTAAAGTTATTGAACTTAGTATCAGACCGACTAAAGAAATTTTGAAAGATTTTGCAGAAGTATTAAGTAGAGCAAAGAGAGGACAAAAAATTGAACCGCATGTGGGAATAAGTTTTGAGAGTATAGATGGATTAAGGAATGTATTAACAACACGAAGATTAGAATTATTATCAATAGTAAAACATAGAAAACCTCAATCTGTCTATGAACTCTCAAAATTACTTAAGAGAGATTTAAAAAGTGTTAATACCGATCTGAAAGTTTTAAAAGATAATGATTTTATAGAACTACAAAAAATTGATGAAGGGAGACATAGATTAATCCCTAGAGTAAATTTTGAAAATATCAAAATCACTGTAAATGTATGATTCCTATTTCTGATGTTAACTAAACAACTAGTGATACATCACTGATACATTAATGTGTATCAAAGCCATTATTTCGTTAGTAATTTATTGAATGTAAATGAAAGTCAAAGTAGAAGAGTGTCCGCAAATGTTCTTGCCTAATACATTTTAAGCGAACTTTTACCTGTTGCAAAGTTTAGTTTCTATATAGAAAATAACTGCCTTCTTAATAATCCAAAGCTTTAAATACCACTATTTGTTGCGTTTTTCAATGGGGGTTTTGAATGCTTCGTTTAG
>CAYIKX010000082.1:0-5582 GCA_964364025.1 uncultured Methanosarcinales archaeon | reverse complement strand
TCAGACATTGTTTTGCTTAGCAGGCTTGAATAGTAAAATCTGAGATGCTCTGCATTATGGCTCTGCAGAAATTCCCTTGCAGTAAAGAAAGTGCCCCTGCTTTTGCTCATCTTCTCGCCATTGACTGTCAAGAAGCCGTGCACCACAATATCATAAGGCAGCTCAAATCCTGCCCCAATGAGCATTGCAGGCCAGAAGAGGAAATGGAAATAGATTATGTCCTTGCCAATAAAATGGTAAATTCTTGTGTCTTTATTTTGCCAATAATCCTCTGTTTTCAGATTATGTTTTTTACAGTAGTTGTCAGTGCTTGCAATATATCCAATAGGCGCATCGAGCCAGACATAATAGTATTTGTCTTCTTCTCCTGGAATTTTGAAGCCAAAGTATGGCCCGTCTCTTGAAATATTCCAGTCTTCCAAGCCATTTTTAATCCAGTTAAAGACAAAATTTTTTATCTCTGGCTGCAAATTTTTATTTTTATTAAGCCATGACTCAAGCTTTTTTGAGAATTTGCTTAATTTAAAGAAGTAATGCTTTGATGTTTTTCGCACTGGCTTATTTTTGCAAACCACGCAGTAAGGATCAACCAAGTCAATTGTTTTGTATACTGCATTGCAGTTCTCGCATACATCTCCATATTGGTCAGCTGCTCCGCATTTAGGGCATTTCCCCTTGACATACCTGTCAGGCAAAGTTCTTTTGCAGTTCTCGCAATAGGTAACTTCGATATCCTTGGTATATATTAAATTTTTTTTCTTTAATTTCTCAAAAATCAAGTCGCTGTAGTGCTTATTCTCACCGCTATTTGTTGTGTAATAATTGTCAAAGCTTACCAGGAAATCCTTGAAGTCCTGGACATGCTCTTTGTAAACATCGGCAATTAATTGCTCTGGCTTTATGCCAAGCTCTGCTGCCTTTATCTCGATTGGAGCGCCATGAGCGTCGTCTGCGCAGACGTAAATTATATCCTCTCCAATAAGCCTGAGAAATCTGACAAAAATATCTGTTTGTATGTATTCTACCATATGTCCGCAGTGGAGACTCCCATTAGCATAGGGTAGTGCCGAAGTTACAAGTATTTTATTTTTCTTTGATTGCGCCATAGGACTACAGAATAAACCTCTCTTTATAAATATTTATTATATAAACATAGTGTGCATTAATTTATGTTTTCTAATAGAACTAAGTTGTGTCTTCTTTTTGCATGTTTTAAGTTAGGCAATATAAGTTTACTTAATTTTCTTATATCTTCTTGCTTATTTATTGAAAGAGACCAGCAATCGTGATTTTGATTGTATTTTCCAGCACGACTCTCAAGCCTGTGAATACTATGAATATTTATTTCAGTTAGTTTTTTATGCATTTGATAGAGTATATTTTTATCATATGTTCTTATTCTAAACCTTAAAAGATCCCCATATCTCTGGATATTACCTTCTGCATCTGTATATCCTGCTAAGAATGATATAAAATATTTATCATTTTTCAATATCCAATCTTCAATCAAGTCTTCTTTTGGAAGTAAGAATTCAAAAGTTTTGTTAAGTCTTACTTGAATATGGAAAGCTCCATCACCATACATTTTGATACTTACATTGCTATATTTCTCAAAAATTTCCTTTAATAGTTCTACCTGCTCATTTATTGTAGTGCTTGTTTGAACACAAACAGACTCGTAGTTTCTATAAACATTTAAATCTCCTAACCTAAAGCCAATGAGATAAGCTTTCTCTGTTAAATCTCCGCTAAAATTTTGTTTAAGATAGATTGTTTTTGCTTCGCTCATAGTTCTAGGAGTAATTCTATACTCCTTCATTCTTTTGAATATTGGACTAACACAGCACGAATATTTTTTAGCAATTCTAGAAAGAGGCCACTTTTTTACATAGTATAGATGATGTAATTCTTCCTTCGGTATCGAAATTTTTACAATAGGGCGAGTTGGAACACCAAATTGTCGTAATTTTCTATGAATTGTTTTACTATCACAATTATAAATGTCAGCAATTTTGTAAGTAGATAGCTTCTTATCAACATACAAATCATGTAAATCTTCTTTGCTAATAATAATTTCTTTATTAGGATGTCTTCTCTCAATCCCACGTTCCCTTAATTCTCTTAGTATAACTCCTTGGTCACAATTATAAATTTTTGCGATAGCTCTAGTGCTTAATTTTTCATCTACATATAATTTACTTAACACTTCTTTTGATATGCTAATTTTATTTGTCATTCTAATCAACCTCCAAAGTTTTTATTTTGTACTAAACTTTGGAGTTAAGGGAAAAAGAGAACGTTAAGCGAAACTGCGTAATTGATTTTAGGCTTTAGCCGACATTTACTAATTAAATGGAAAATCATTATTTAGCGGTTTTGCGTGTTCTCTTTTTCAATTTCAAGATGTAGAATGCCTTTATATAGTTTAGGCAAGGATGTCCAGTGGTCAGTTTATAGAAAAATTTATATCTTTAATCTTAAAGAGCAAAACTTGGGGTTCGAAATGCCAACTTGCGCTGAATGTGGAAAAAAGGTAAGTTATTTTAATTATAAATGGGATATTAGTTCTCAAAACTATTTTTGTAGTGATGGGTGCAGAAGCAAGTTTCGAGAAAAGAAAAACATAGAAAAAGAAATGCAAAAAAAGGGTATGATTAAAGAAATAAAGTGTAAATGTAATCAATGTGGGAAGGTATGGCATTATTTAGAATCAAGAGAAAAAGAGATTGAAAAAGATATTAAGATTAATGCTGGAATACAAGCTGGATTTGCATTTTGGAATATAGGGGCAGCAACTCAAGCGAAAAGAAATGTTGAAGCCCAAAAAGAATTGTTAGAAAAACTTAAAAAATGTCCAGAATGCGGTTCACATGATACAATAAAGAAGGACATTTATTATGAGAAAAAATAATTTTTGTTAAATTGTCAATTTGGTTAATTACAAATATTCATAAAATAGTTACTCTTCTCTAACAAAATGGAAGTTTCTCAAGTATATATAGAACAAGTAAAGAATCGTTTAGCTGATTTTCCTATCTTAGTTGAATATTTCAATCAAGGATGGTTGAACAAAAATATACTAACTCCAAAAAGGACTTACAAAATGCACTTTTTATTTTGGATATTATTAGACGAAAATCATTGTAAGAGTTTAGTGAGTTACCTTTCAATATTGGCTAATAAACTCACAAATTTTAAAAGTCTCATAAACAAGATTAAAACCAATCCCGACAGATATAATTTCTTAGCAATACTAACAGAAATAGAAGTATTGGCATTCTACAAATCATTAGAGAATGAAAAGTTTAAAGTAGAATATGAACCAAAAATAGAAAATCAAACGAGAAAATGTGATATTCGAATAACTTTTGAAGGGAAACCTATTTTTTTAGAAATTTTAAGAATTGTTGATGATGAAATTGAAATGAATTTTGAAGAAATTAGAAATAGTATCAGAGAAAAAATTGACGATCTTCAAAATAATAAATATCTAGTTTCATTTGGCATCAGAGAAAATTTTAGCAAAGAATATATTGAGCCTTTTGTAACTTTTGTTGAGGATTTAATTTCAAAAAAAGAAATTATTCTAAAAGAGAAGTATGATTTCAAAATTAATGAAGTTGAAATCGGGGACATATATTTTTTTGAAAACACAACAGATACTAAAGGACGTGTTGTTGGAATTCATGGCCCTGTTAGAGTTTATAATGATGCAGGTAGATTAAAAAATAAAATTTTGGACAAAGTAAAACAAATGCCCGAAAGGGAAACCGGAATAGTAATAACTAACGTAAGCCATTTGGGTACTGATTTTGTGGATATTGAAGATGCTTTCTATGGTCAATCCGCTGTTTCTTTTTCTATTGGAGGTGATGATAGCCAGTGGATAAGGTTACAAAATGGAGTTATTCACACGGAAGATGGAAAATATATAAGCTTGGTTATAGGATTTACAGATTACAATTATAAAAATAGAAGGAAATATCCAAATCCCAATTCTATAAATTCATTAAAAACTGAAATAATTAATATTCTTTGAAGACTATTTAATCTAGAAATGTGTATCGGTCCGTTGGCATATGGGAGAGCACTCGTTACAAGAATCCTTTTGCTTTGCTTTGTTGTGAATTTTTTCACCTAATGAATGTATTAATTGACTATTTAAAAAATTGTTGTTTTTTTTGTTGTTTTTGAGCTTAAATTTTAACACTGAAATTAAACAAAAAATTTAAATACTATAAAGATATAAAGTAACCTGAATGGAAAACAAGAAGCTTGGTTTTGTTATTTTGTCAATCAGCATGCTGGCAAGTATCTTGGCATTCGGGTTTATGGGAGTTCTAGGCAGGCAGACAACTGCTCTGCAATGTTATCCAACAAATGAATGCCAAAGAGTAGAATCCTTAATGAGCTTATCAAATATTGCAGTCGGCTTAATCTCATTCATAGGTGCATTAGGAATATATCTATTATTCTTCAGCACAAGCGAAGAAGCAATCTTAAAAAGATTGGAAGAAGAGAAGAATATGAAATTGGAGCAGGACAAATTTGAATTGATTTTGAAGGCAATGGACGATAATGAAAAAAAGGTGCTGAAAGCGATAAAAGAGCAGGAGGGCATAACTCAATCAACATTAAAATTCAGGACTGACTTGTCAAAAGCAAAGATTTCTCAAATACTAACGGATTTTGAAAAGAAGAATTTGGTAAGAAGGGAACTGAAAGGCAAAACATATGCTGTGCATTTGATTGAAAATTTCTAGACAGAAAATTATATAAACAAATCATAAATCTTTTATTTGGTGATAACATGAAGCTAAATAAACTGATTACTCCAAAAGGATTTTTGTTTTTAATCATTTTTGCAATCTTGGTTTTCATCGGGGACGGGATAAATTTCTCAAAATTAGTTGGAGCTGAAAATCAGTTCTTTACTTTATTCCAGTTTTTTGGGCCTGTTGCAGGAGCATTTCTTGGCCCTGTTGTTGGTGTTTTATCAGTATTAATAGCTGAAGTTTCAAGCTATTTAATCTTAGGCAAGGCATTTACATTAGTCAATGCCCTAAGATTGTTGCCGATGCTGTTTGCAGCATGGTACTTTGGAACAAAAAAAGACAAGCTCAGCTTTTTAGTTCCAGCTGCAGCAATAATTTTATTTATAGCGCATCCTGTTGGCAGGCAAGTTTGGTTCTTTTCTTTATTTTGGAGCATACCCCTAATAATAAAACTGCTGCCCAAGAAATACAGCGAAAAGGTTTTTTTAAGAAGCCTAGGCGCAACATTTACAGCTCATGCAGTTGGAGGGGCAATGTGGAATTATATAGTGCCAATGACATCAGGGGCATGGATTGCTTTAATTCCGATTGTGATTTATGAAAGACTAATGTTTGCAATTGGGATTGCAATATCTTTTGTTTTGTTGAACACATTACTAGACAAACTTGACTCAAAAACTAAATCAGAGTACATTAATGTTGACAGAAGATACGTTTTATTTAAGCAAAGCGCTTAAATTTTAACACATAAATATGTAAAGTAAACCTGTAAAGTATACACCCAACAACAATAATGGTGGCAAACAC
>CAYIKX010000081.1:0-5692 GCA_964364025.1 uncultured Methanosarcinales archaeon | reverse complement strand
TAAAAGAGCTATTGATTTTCAGTCAGACATGGGCGGAGGCTCTGTTGTAATTCATTCTGGAGAATTTGAAAGGCCAATGACAGACATGTATTTGGATGATGAAACCGGAAGAATAAACCTTGCAAGAGATTCAAGCGGAAGATTGATGTTCAGGCAGGCGCATACGCAGGAAATGGAAGCTCATTTTGAGTTGTTAGATGACAGGACATCTGGAAAGATTGAGACTGTGCAGAAGAACAGGCTGGTTGCGCATCCAGTTTGGAACAAGGCTGAGAAAGATGAGCCAAATGGGCTTGACGAGAATGGAAACCGAACTTACATCAGGAAAGGTGATTACATTGACTATCAAGGAAAAAAAATATTGAACCCCTATGACCCAGAAAAGGGAAGAGTTCCGAAATATAATAAGGACGATAATAAATTTCAGGTTCAGCTAAAATCATTTGAGGATTTCAGAAAAGAGGCTGAAGAATATAACAGGTGGTTTGAGCAAACAAAAGGAAGAAAGCCAACTTATTATGAAAAAATGTACCCTGAAGAGGCATATGTAAAAGCAACTCTCGATGCACAGGAAGGCATTGCAAGAGGATGGTCATTGCAATTCTCAGCAAGAGGCCAGGCTACTATAAAATTATTGAATAAGCTAGAGGAATCAAAAAGATATTACGAGCAGCTTGAGTCCGCTGTCCCAAAGGACGAGCAATGGAAACTGCTGAAGCAGGACGAAGAGCTGTTAAGAATAGTGGGCAGTGTCAGCGGAATAGTGCAGCCTGAGCTTATGCTTCCTTCTAAAATTATAGACAGGGCGATATTTGATGTCAAAAGAACGCTGGAATATGACCGTTCAACAGCCGCATCTCAGGAACAGCAGGCAGTAGACACTCATGAAACAAAAGAGCACATAATCACCCCAATCAAAAGGCTGGAAAAGCATGGAGTAAGGCTTTACGCAGAAGCTGGAGTGCATGCACTGCAAAAAACAAGAGACCCGGAAAACCCAGTTGTAGTTGCAATTGAGCATATCTTCCCTGAGAGGTTTGGAGGACATCCTGAGGAATTGAAGTGGATAATCAGGAAATCAAGGGAAAGAATGATTGAGATGCTTACAAAGCCTGAAATTGAATATGGCGCAAGCATGGCTCCTACAGAAATAGACGAGGAAAAATTAAGGAAAGGGTTTATGCAGCCAAATCCGTATTACATGGGCATAAGCAAAGATGAAGCTGAAAAGCTGGCTGAGAGGCATATAAAAGCCACAATTGACACAGGCCATATAAATCTGTGGAGAAAATACTGGCAGGATGACCCAAGAATGACAAGAGAGCAAAACGACGAGGCATTCAAGCACTGGGCAATTAAGTCCATTGAAAGCCTTGCAAAAGAAAATATGATAGGCAATGTGCATCTTGCTGATAATTATGGCTATCATGACGACCATTTGGCGCCAGGGCAGGGCAACAGCCCGGTAAAAGAAATAATTGCCACAATCAAAAAATATGGATATGATAAAGCTATAACAGTCGAGCCTGGAGCTGATGCTTCAACTGATTTAAGCGACTTTCACGGCTTGATGAAAACATGGAAATTTTTTGGCTCGCCAGTCTATGGAATGGGCTTTAGAGGAACTGGAGTTCCGCAAACATGGTCTGATGTGCAATATTCTTTCTTTGGGCAGAACAAGCCGCCGTATTACATATTCGGCGCATATGCACCTTCAAATGACTGGACATTATGGAGTGCTGTTCCATTAGAGTGATTAAGCCGTTCTTTATAATTGAATTTTTACCAAAGTTTTAAATAATTTGGACGATAATTCTCCTGCATAATGACTATAGACAAAAAGGAATTAAGCAGGCTTTCGCCAGAAGAAAGAATAAAAAGATTGAAATTGATGGAAAGCGAGAGAAAAAAAGAAGTTGATGAGATAGAGGAACTTATAAAAAAATCAATGCAGGAATTAAAAACAGACAAGCTTGCTGAGGAATTTGCCCCAGAGCAAAGGGCTGTTGACATTTCAAGGCTTTTTGAGGCAAGAGGCGAGGAAGGGCTGGAAAAGACTGCAAGACAAGAAGGACTGGCAACTGCTTTAAAAGGCACAAAAGGATACCAAGCACTTGCACAGATAGATTATGCTTATTCTCAACTAAATAAACTAGATAAAACCTTATCAATGTATGGCAGCCTAAGAGAAGAGGAAAGAAGATTAGTCGGCGAAATCGGGGAAAAAATAAACATTGCAGAAAGGTACATGACTGAATCAGAAAGAACTGCAAGCAAGCTTGATGCAAGCAGGGCTGTTTTGTATAAATTGAAAAAAGAAACTGGTTTGGATTAAGAAGTTGATATCTTAAGCAGGTACATTGCAGTGTCTAATCTCATAAACCACTTAAATTGTTCCCATTCTGCAGAATTCATACCAGCAACAGGCACTAATGATGTTTTGTCAATCGGTATCTTTGAATTAACATATCTTACATAAAATTTTCCTTTATCCATTGTTTCCCTGTCAACCAAAGTAAAGCTACCGCTTTCTGATGATTTATTTAAAGCGCCAAGATGCTCAGCCATATTCTCATAAGGGCTTTTGGATTTGAACTTTCCAAGATAGCTAAACAATTTTCCGTAATCAACATAAGAAGCATGAAAAGATATTCCATAACCTTTGGAAGCAGTTCCATAACCTCCAGGAGCATCCAGCTTGTCCTCTTTTATTGTGTATTTTTTGTTTTCTACAGCAGGCTTTTTTCCCCTCTCCTTTCTGGCATTTTCAAGAGCATTTTTTATTAGGATATTGACAATAGCTGAGACAGGTATTTTATTGTCCTTTTCTGCTTTGCCAGCCTTTTTTTTCCTTGCCTTAAGCTTTGGCACTTTCACAAAAGTTCTTTTTAGCCTGATTTTGGAGAAATCCCTTGTTACTTTTTCAACCAGAGTAATTGCAGTCAAGATAGCACCTCTTGGATATTATATCCAACACAACTATATATATTTTTTGGTTTTTAATTCAATACTTTATAAGAAAGTATTTAAATCAAATAAGAAATAAGAATTGCAAACAAATAAAAATGAATGAAATTATTTTTAATCAAATAAAAAAAGAGTATGATGATTTCTATAGAAGCCTGTTTAAAAGAGGCAGGTTGCCAATGTGGAGCACTGAAAAGGGCTTCTGGAATGCTTCTTCAAGCGATGATGTTTATGGGGCATTCAAAAAAATCAAGCTAAGTAAATTCAAGAAATTTCTTGATATAGGCAGCGGAGATGGAAAGATTGTTTTGATTGCTGCTTTATTCTGCAAGAATGCTGAGGGCATTGAAATTGATGATTTTTTGCACCACAAGGCTTTGCAGATGCAGGCAAAATTCGGCTTTGGCAATGTGGCTTTCCACAACAAGGATTTTTTCGAGCATGATTTTTCAAAATATGATATATTGTTTTCAGCTCCAGACGCGCCTCTGGAAAGAGGCTTGGAAAATAAATTGCTGAAGGAAATGAAAGGAAAGCTTATACACTATGGGCACCATTTTCATCCTAGAAGCCTGAAGAAAGAGAATAGTTTTCTGGTTAATGGGAATTTGGTTACAATTTATTCTAAATAAAAATCATGATACCATATTCTTCTCCCCCAATATTTATATCATCAATGATAAAATTATTTTTGTCAGCGATTTTTAATTTTTTATTCGAATTGAGCAGGAAATACAATTTGCTTTTGGTTGTGCTTAACACATCCCCATAAATGATTTCATTATTAATTTTTTCATATTTTCTTAATAAGAATACCCCCTCTTCCAAAGTGTAAACAATAACTCCCTGAAGCATTCCTGAAAACATTGCTGCAAGCTGCTTTGAATATTTGTTTATAATTTTTAAATTGTTCCTTGCGATATCAATTGATGGCTTGCATTCAAAGCTATGGGGAAAGTGGCTTAACAAGGCAATATCAAAATGTCTTGCTGCAATATTTGTATGGAATGGAAATTCAAATCCGCTTGAATATTTTAAAATTTTTAAGGTTAAGTCAGTATTGCTGTCATCAAAATTCTTTTCAAAAAAATCGCAGCAGCATTCTGGATAGCCTAAGAGCATCCCAAACTCAAAGTGCCTGTTTTGCTCTTCTGCGTTTTTTGCCTTCTCTGCTAAATTTTTGTTTTTTGATATATAAACAAAAAAATATCCTTTCCTTGAATCGTTTTTTGGAATCTTTATTGACTTGTCAGAATAAAAATCGCTCTGCAATGCTCGCTTTAACACTTTGAAGTCTGAAATCGACTGGCTTAATTTATTTTCTTTCAAAGAATCAGCAATTTTTTCTAATTACTCCTCGAAAACAAGAATTCTGGCGCATGGCTTTATTCCTTCCAGTATATAAAGAATTTCAAGGGATTTTGTGATTGAGCGGAATATTTGCTGAAGTTTGGAAATCATTTATTAAAGTTATTCCAAAAAGTTTATAATGTTTTCGCAAAATTATTGTGCGAGTTAGGGTAGTACATCGTCGTCAAAATACTTAAAACCAAAAACTATAAAAACAAATTATTTTAAATTAGCCTTTTATGGCAGAAGAACAGCTAAAAGAAGAGGATTTTGAGCACCAGCCATGCCCTTTATGCCATGAAAAAACACTTATTCTGACTGAAAGGGAAGTCGAAGTGCCATATTTCGGCAAAGTTTATCTTTTCTCCATGACGTGCAACAACTGCAAATACCACAAGGCAGATGTTGAAGCGACAGAGCAGAAAGAGCCTGTAAAATACGAGTTTGAAATTTCAAGCGAAGAGGATATGAAAGTAAGGGTTGTGAAGTCAAGCGAAGCAACTGTCAAACTGCCCAATATTGCGACAATAAGCCCGGGGCCTGCAGCGCAAGGCTATGTAACAAACATCGAAGGGATACTAAACAGGGTCAAATACCAGATTGAAGCTGCAAAGGAAATGGAAGAAGATGAAGAATCAAAGAAAAAGGCAAAAAATCTCCTAAAAAAAATTACAAGAATCATATGGGGGCAGGAGAAGCAGAAGATAATAATTGAAGACCCTTCCGGAAATTCGGCAATAATAAGCGACAAGGCGATTAAGGGCCCTTTGAAGGTAAAGAAGGGATAAGTTAGGTGTTTTAAATCATAAAAATCGGAATTATAGGCGGTTCTGGGCTTGAAGACCCAAGGATATTAAAGAATGCTAAAGATATTCCTGTTAATACAAGATTTGGAAATCCATCAAGCTATTTAACAACTGGAAAAATAAGCGATGTTGATGTTGTTATTTTATCAAGGCATGGGAAAAAGCATACAATTAATCCGAGCAATGTAAACTATCGTGCGAATATCATGGCTTTGAAAGAGCAGGGTTGCACGCATATAATTGCAACAACTGCCTGCGGCTCTTTAAGAGAGGAAATAAAGCCAGGTCATCTTGTATTTTGCGACCAGTTCATTGATAGGACAACAAAGAGAGCGCAGACTTTTTACGATTCTGACAAAGTTTGCCATATTCCAATGGCAGAGCCTTTCTGCAGTAAATTAAGAAAATTATTGGCAGAAACTGCTTCTGAATTGAAAATTGAGCACCACAAGAAAGGAACTGTTGTTACAATTGAAGGCCCAAGATTTTCCACAAAAGCAGAAAGCCGCATGTTCAGGCAATGGAAAGCTGATGTAATAAACATGAGCACTGTTCCTGAAGTGGTTCTT
>CAYIKX010000080.1:0-5833 GCA_964364025.1 uncultured Methanosarcinales archaeon | reverse complement strand
CAATTTCGTTTAATTTCAGCTGCACCCTTCTTATAACCTGCTCGCCAGAGCCCATAAAGATATCGATTGCTTCTGCGCTTGGCTTTATCTTGCCCATTTTCAATAACTGCTTCCAAGGCATGAAAATACCCCTGTCGAAAAATGGAACGCCATCCCTCAATAAGGTGAATATAACAGGATTTGCTTCCCTTAGCGAATCCCAGAAATCAGTCAAAATATAAACCTGGATATTTATCTTGTTTTTTATCCCTGTAAGTTCGCCGGCTTCAATGCCCATACCTATTATTATAGCTCTCAGCTTGTCTTTTAATTCCGCTCTTGTCATCTTCTTGACATCTGTGTCATCAATTACAATCCACACATCAATGTCGCTTGTTTGCGTAGCCTTGCCCTGGACTAATGAGCCAGCCAGCACATAAGAAACAATGTATTTTTCAAATTTCTTGAGCACCATTGTCTTGTGCACTTCAGCAATCTTAATTGCCTGCAGCATTCCAGTGTCGTGTATTGGAGCAGACAAAGCTATAAGTTGCAGTAATTCGTACTTGGCATCAAAACAGTTCTGCCAAAGCTCTGACAGAATTAAAGTTTGGGGGGTAATATTAGGATCAATTTCTTTTCCGATGCTGCTTATTATTGCCGTGAGCTTATTTTTCAGCTCAAATTTTGACATTGTCCTGCTGTCAGAATCATCAACCAAAACAAGTACATGTATTTTGTCTTTGTCTTCGGGCTTTGGCTCAGCTGCAGGCAATGGCTGTCCTGGAGGAAGCTGCATTTGCTGCAGCTGCTGCAGTTCTTCCGGCTTTGGAGGCGGCATCAATGCAATTCCTATGATATATTTATCAAATTTTTCAAGAACTTTTTTCTGGAATTTCTCCAGCTTGGATTTTATAGTCTTTAATTTTTCCTGCACATCCTTAGGCAGTTTTGAAATTGCCTCCAGCTCCTGTGGCTGAGCAGTTGCTACAGGATTTGGATTATTTTCCTGCACTTGATTGTACTGCTTTTTATCTTTCTTGCCCATAAAACCCCCAATCCTGAAAATAATATTATGTTTATAAATGTTTGCTTATTATTTTGGCTATTTATTTACAATATAGAAAATAAATAATATGCGTATATCAAAACGAAAGGTTTATATATAAGTTACATTACTAATAAGTAGTAACATTTAAGCTATTCTTGGGGATTATTAATATATATACTCCAGAAGCGAAAAGTTTATATATAAGTGCTACTATTACAAAGTAGTTACAAATTAAGAGTAAATTATAAAAATAATAAAAACAAACCAAACAAGGGGTGGAAAAGAAAATGGCAGAAACACACGAGAAACCGCATGAAAAATATTTACATGAAATAACTGAGTTAGCTAAACCAGGAGCTAATTATAAGTTGGTTGCTAAAGATATAGAAAAAGCTACTGCTGGTTTTACAGCACGCTATGAGGCAAAACCAACACCAAAAAGTGAAAGGGAAAGAGAATTTAATAGAGCTTCTGCAACATATTTACACAGTCTTTTTGGCATAGGATACGACGATCCTTCAATAGCTGGTAATCAGGTTAAGCAGTGGTTAGCTAAGTTACCTGAAGGAGCTTTAGGCAGAATATATGGTGCTATTGAGAGAGGAGATAAAGTAGCAATATTAAATGAACTGAACCAAGCATGGCAAGCTCAGGCAAACAAATTAGAAACTATTTTAGCTGAAGTAAGGGAACAACCTGATTCAGTAAAGCTTGCTGTATACGGTGGTTTAGCACAAATGTTGGGCGATGTTAATGGCTACAAAGGAAGCCCTGTAAGCGTAGCAGAGAACTTTCCTGCTGCAATATCTGGTTTACAACAGAGATTAGCAGTAGCAGAAAGCATCTCAACAACTCAAGGCGCAGGCCACAGCGGCCACTAAAATTAAATTTTTTCTTTTTTCTTTAATTTTCTCTTTCTTAATCTTACTAGTAAAACTATAAATTTTTTAAAATGGTTAGTTATCAACCTAATGGTATATATTTGGATTTAGGCAGACATTCTGTTAGCAGGGAAACTAAAGTTCATCCTAGTGAGATAGTTTCAAGCAAACAACAAATTCCAGTTTCTTACAGCTCTTATCCTTATGGCAAATCTTCTCCGACAATTATTGGCGATTTGGCGTTTATGAAAAGCGGCGGCAATAGATTAGAGGAATTTGCCAAGTCTGATTTTGATAGGTATGGATTAGCTACACACTGGGAAGACAGGGCTGACAGGTTTAGCGGATGGATTGCAAATTCAACAAAAAATCCGCCTGCAAAAAATGATATTATACCAACATATTATGACATTACAGGCAACAGAATAGGCGGTATTTCGTACATTACTGGAATAAAACCATTAAGAATGTGGTTTCCTCACGAAAATGATACAAAAACACTTACTTATACCACTCCAAGAATTGTAGAGGACACAGACATAAACAGGATTGGCAATAGAGCATCTCAGCTTGAAAACTTCAGGCAGAAAATAAGGACTAATGTTTTGTTTAATGACGCAAATCAATTTCATTATGAAATAGCAAGATGGGCAGAGTTTCTTGAATCAAAAGGAATAAAGCCAAAAGAGCACCCGTTCTTAGGCTTGGGTATTGAAAGAAGTAACGACTTTACAGCAGCATATTACCCAAAGCAACATTATTTAGTTGCTAACTTCGACTTTAATAGTATAGCAAGAGACTTAATAAAAAAATATGGCTTGACAGAAGGAGAAGCTGTGGAGGCTGCTGAAAGGAATATTATCTTGCATGAAATTGCTCATGCTTACGGCATCAAAGGAGGCAGAAGAGGAGAAAAGCTACAAGGCGAACTGGCAGCAGAGTTTTATTCGCAATTAGCTGAAGACTCTGGTGGAAAATGGTCAAGAATTTACAGGGCTTTGGCACAGTACAGGAAAGATTATGCAGAAGACTTCTCACTAACAAATTGGTTAATTAGAGAAGCAACAAAAGGCCAAGAATTTGAATACAGTGATTTGACTTACCACAAATTCTGGCATGAAGGCGTAGCATTAGGCTACAAAGGAAAACAGCTTGATGCATATATTAAATCAAGAATGAAAGATACTTACAAAGACTTTTTTGATGATGAGCCAGCACAAAAGCCAGAAGGGCTTGAATCAATCATTGAAAAAGAAGCTGGTGTTTCTGAAGAAAAATCAGCTCATGACGCTGGAACTAATGAAAAAGTAGTTTATATGACTAGAAGAGCAAATAACGAAACCAAAAAAGAAGAAAGTGAAGGCAAAGCTGAAATAGTTTATGGAAGGTTTGGAAAAGAAAAATATGAAGGCAAAAAATCCAGTGGAGAGAAATCTGAAAAACCAATTGACTCAAAAACTACAGAAACGAGAAAAGCAAATGCTGATGAAGCTCCTGCAGAAGAATCAACAGCAGAAGCTGCATAAGTTTCCTAAATTTTTAGCCTTATTGCTTCTGGTTCAAGCTCGAACTCTATCTTTTTGCCTTTTGTAATGTTGTATATTTGCTCTATTGATTTTGGTATTCTTAGTATTTTGCTCTTGCCTAAAACCCCGATTTTCGCAGCAACTTTTTTAGAGTTTTTAAGCTTGTTGTACTTTAATATTGGTTGTATATCTGTTTCGTCGTACACAATATCCTTACATTTTGGACATTGCCAAGCATTTACTTTAAAACCTTGAAAATTGTCTGTAATTCTTTTCATCACAATGTTGCATTTCCAACAGTTTAATTTTGCCATGATAATCGCCTTTTCTTATAACTGAATATTCCAAAATGAATTACAAGCCAGTAATTGCCACAATTTGCAACTACTGCCTTATGTATTTTGTTACCTTTTTTAATGCAATTTTCTATAATGTTTGATTTTCTTTTTGAACTGCTGCAAGGATAACCTTGTTCTAATATTTCTAATACGTCCCAAAGATCTTTTTTGAAGTGCCAAAGCTCGTTAGATGCTGATTTGGTAGCCTTAATTTCTTTAGTTTGATATCTCGGATATATATCCATAAATATCTATTGTTTTAATAGTTAGATATTATATTTAAATCTTTCTATTTATCACAATCGTCAAATTTCTAACTTCTCAACAACATTAACTATTAATATCCTGCCAAACACAAAGCTGAAAATCATCAAGACTATTGACAAAAATACGATAAAAAAATTTATTTCAATAAAATAAAACAAAGAGAAAACAGAAACCAAAATCAAGAAAATGTTGATAAAATAAACCAAAATCATGTAATGCGCCTTCTTAATTCCTATAGCTAGCGTTTTCTGCACGATATATTTTAATTCTGTCTTATTCAGCAATGAAAGCGAAATAAACATAAAATAAATTAGGATTGTTGCTAAAATTAAAAATGGTACATATTTGACAAATATTCCAGTACCTTGAGCAGCAGCTTCTGCCAGTGTCACATTAAACACTGAATAAAAAAAGGAAAAAATAAGTCCTAAATAAAATAATATAACAACAAGATTTTTTAGAAGAATATTTATTGCCTGCTTAAGCCTGATTTTATGGAGTAATCTTATTGTTATTGCCCAAAATAATGAAATAAATATGACCAGCAAAATAAAGATATAAATCAAGTATAGCCTGAAATTTTTTACCAGCTCATTGAAATTCCTGCTTATAATCAATGGATCATCTCCTAAAATATTTTTTTGCTGCAGTATATCAGAGGCAACTGAAACTTCATCCAGTTTCTGCTGGCTTAAGTAGTCTGAAATTGCTTTTGCATTTTCCAGTATCCTTGTCTGGTATTTTAAATTTATGAAAAAGAAAACTGAAAAGAAGACAATTTGCAGAATAAACAATAAAATAAACAATGACTTATTTTTCCAAATCAAAACAAATGACTGCTTTAGAGAATTCAAAATGATGTTTTTTGGCATTTTATTTGGCTGATTCCCTTAAATTAAAATTAAGCGGCTTGTTATTCTTAGTGCCTTCCTTGCTTTCAGCATTTATGTTTCCGGTGTATGTTCCAGGCTGCAAATTTGAAGTGTCCCTTAAAGTATATTCAAATATGTTGTTGTCTTTTCTTTCCATAATAAATTTTTCATCCTTATAACTCGGCCCATTTAATATTAATGCTACGCCATTTTCCTTAATGTCTGACTTGTGGGTGATTTGCACTGATATGGTTATTTCATCGCCAATATGAGGAGATGCTGGAGTTGTTTTTGGCGCTTGTATTGTAGGGGGAAGCTCTTCTGCTGTCCTGCCTTTCTGGCTTACAACAAACTTATAAGGAGGTTGTTTTTCAAGCACCTTATCATTCAGGTTGCAGTTTTCAGGATTGCCGTCATAAGAGCCTCTATCGCCTTTAAGATTAAATATCTCTAATAAAAGTATTTTTTGCTGTGAGGGCTGATTGCTCTGCTGAGGCGGATTAACTGTTATTGTAGTGTCTAATTTATAATGCTTGTCTATAGAATCTTTTGCAGGAGCATTCAGACTGACCCCGGTTATTTCTATCTTTACATTTTCTTTTGCAACTATTAATTTTCCATCAGATAATAAGCCGTTCACTGGCTCGGGTTTTGTATTCCGTCCTTCTATCTGCGCTAAGTCCTTAGGGTCATTTAAGTTAAATATTGGATCTTCACTTTCAAAATATACATGTATTGTTACAGGAACTTGATTTTCCTGCTCTAAAACCTTCACGCTTAACTTGCTGTCTGTAAAGGCATATCCGTAAGTGCTGAATATGCTTAAGCTGTTTGTTGCAGTCACAACAACATCGCTTGTTCCGTTAAGGACAATCCCTTCATATACTGGCTCTGTCCTGTCATTGGGCAATGAAACCCT
>CAYIKX010000079.1:0-5893 GCA_964364025.1 uncultured Methanosarcinales archaeon | reverse complement strand
AAAAGCGGAACAATAATTGAAGAGGGCATGCTAAAGCTAATGAGGACCGGCGCAGGCATACTGCCTGTAGATAAAAATCTGAAAAAGATAGTTGGAAAAAGGCTAAAGATTGACGTTAACGAGCTTATGCCATTAAGCTGGGAAATGATTGATGGCAGAAAAGGAAAATTGAAAAAAGATGATGCGAGATGATTTTTGTATCAACATCCTGTTTTTTTGAAAAGAAGAAGGTAATACATATTTTAAAAGAATATGCCAAGCAAGGGATAAGAAATATCGAGCTTGGCGCATCGCACCAGTACGAGGAAGGCATAATGGAATTTTTAGAGGACTACAAGAAAAAATATAGTGCGGAATTCACCATTCATGGTTATTTCCCTCCAGAAAAGAAATCACTTATCGTTAATCTTGCATCCCAGAATCCAGGAATAATAGAGAGTAGCATTGCAAAAATAAAGAAAATGATTGACATAGCAAAACAATTGGATGCGAAATTATGCGGTTTCCATGCAGGATTTTTAGTGGATCCTGAGCAGCTTGGCAAGCCACTGGACAAAAGCAAAAGGTTTGATTACGAAAAAGGGTACGAGACTTTTCTGTCCTCTGCAAAAGAAATATGCAGGTACGCATCCTTGAAAGAAGTAAAAATTACATTTGAGCCAAATGTCGTATCTTCCTACAATGTAGTGGACGGCAAAAACGAGCCTTTGCTCATGTGCCGGATTGACGAGATTAAAAGATTTTACAGGGATCTTGAAATGTCTGGAATAAAAAATCTCGGGCTTTTGCTCGACCTTGGGCATCTTAAGGTTACATCCAACAATCTGAAATTTAATGCATTGGAGTTTATAGAAACCTTTAAAAATAAAGTGCTAGAGATACACATCCATGAAAATCAAGGAGTTCTAGATGAGCATAAGCCTTTGAAGGAAGATTCCTGGGCATTAAAGGTCGTCAATCAAAATCCTTTTAAAAATCTTATAATAACATTAGAGGTGGATAATCTTAACTTAAGCGGAATTCAGGCTCAATCAGAGCTTTTGAGCAAAATGCTTGATAAAGGCATTAAAGGTAATTAGAAATGAGAAATGTACCTTGGTCATCTCCCGATATAGGAGAAGAAGAGAAGGAAGCTGCCAAAAAAGTCATAGATTCAGGAATGCTGACGCAAGGAAAAGAAACAGAAGCCTTCGAGAAAGATATTGAAAGTTATATCGGCTGTAAAAATGCAATTGCGGTGAATAACGGCACTTCTGCCCTGATGACAGCGATGCTTGCGCATGGCATAAAATCTGGCGATGAAGTTCTTGTTCCGACATTCACATTTATAGCATCTGTTAATGCAATTATCGCAATCGGAGCAAAACCTGTTCTTGTAGATTCTGATCCGGAAACATTTAACACAACTCCAGAGCTTATGGAAAGGTATTTAACAAAAAAAACAAAAGCAATTGTCCCTGTAGATGTTGCTGGAATGCCTGTGGATGTTGACGCTTTTACAGAGTTTGCGAAAAATAATAATCTTATTATGATAGAAGATGCTGCAGAAGCCATAGGCGCCCAATATAAAAATAATAAGATTGGCTCGTTCAACCATACAGCAATTTTCAGTTTTCACATGGCAAAGCTCATCACATCTGTAGAAGGAGGTTGTGTTGTTACATCAAATGAGGAAATAGCCAGAAAGTGCTCTATGATACAAAATCATGGAATGCAGAAAAAATATGAGCATAAGCTTTTTGGCCTTAACTTCAGGCTCACTGACATACAGTCCGCGATTGGAAGAGCGCAGTTAAAAAAAATAAATGAATATATAAAGTGGAGGAATAAACTAGTGAAAATTTATAAGAAAGAGCTTGGGGAAAGCGTGGAATATCAGAAAATTCCGGATTATGCCAATGTGCATCCCCACATGATTTTTGGCGTGTTAACTGACAAAAGAAAACGGGACTACATAATAAAATATCTTAAAAAAGGTGGAGTGGATACAAGAATATGCTGGCCGCCTGTGCACACACAGGAATACCACAAAAAAATATTCAATGGAAAATATCCAGGCTCAGAGCAGATTGCATCAAGAATAATAAACCTTCCGATAGGAAATATGCTTAGCAAAGAGGATGTAAATTATGTCATTAAAATATTTAAAAAAGCCTTGAAGAATTAAATATAAAATGAAAAAAGCGCTAATAACAGGCGTTACTGGCCAGGACGGCTCTTACCTAGCTGAATTCCTATTGGAAAAGGGCTATGAGGTGCATGGGCTTATCAGGAGAGCAAGCGTATTCAACAGAGAAAGGCTAAAAAATATATATATTGACGAGCTGAATTGCCATAAAAATTTTCACCTTTATTATGGCGACATGACCGATTCAAGCAGCATTATCAGCCTTTTATCCACCATCAAGCCTGATGAGATATACAACTTAGCTGCACAAAGCCACGTTCATGTATCATTTGAAATACCTGAATACACAACCAACTCTGATGCTTTAGGTGTTCTGAGAATTCTTGAAACTATGAGGACACTTGGAATGAAAAATGCAAAATTGTACCAGGCATCAACAAGCGAACTTTATGGTCTTGTTCAGGAAACACCGCAAAAGGAAACTACGCCTTTTTACCCGAGAAGCCCTTATGCTGTTGCAAAGCTTTATGCTTATTGGATTGTTGTTAATTACAGAGAAGCTTATAATATTTTTGCCTGCAATGGAATCTTCTTTAATCACGAATCAGAGAGAAGAAGCGACAGGTTTGTAAGCAAAAAAATCACAAAAGGGGTTGCAGCAATAAAATCGGGGTTAAAGGATAAGCTTTACATGGGAAATCTGAATGCAATGCGTGACTGGGGTTATGCCAAGGATTATGTTGAAGCGATGTGGTTGATGCTGCAGCAGGACAAGCCTGATGATTTTGTGATTGCAACAGGCAAAACACACAGCGTAAGGGAATTTGTCGAATTAGCATTTAAAAGAGTCGGTATCAGCATAATCTGGAAAGGCGAAGGAATTGACGAGAAGGGCATTGATAAAAAAACCGGAAAAATATTGGTTGAAATTGAGCCGCTTTATTTCAGGCCTCTGGATGTCGACTTCCTTTTAGGTGATATTTCTAAGGCGAAAGCTAAATTGAACTGGAAGCCAAAAGTTAAGTTTGAAGAACTTGTGAATTTAATGGTTGATTATGATTTAAAGGAATTATCACAAAAACAGCATATGGTATAGAAACTCTGGATTGCTAATGAGGTTTTATGATTATTCTAATATAATAGACTTTTTTATTCTTTAAATATCACTTTATGCTTTCCCGGGACCCCAAAGACAAAACTATATGCAGGGACGTCGTGCATTGCAACAGAGTTTGCGCTTATTTTGCTTCTATAACCAATCTTTCTTTTTGGCGTAACAGTTGAATGGGTGCCTAAAAAAACTTCGTCTTCCAATATCACAAAGCCATTAAGCGTGGCATAAGGAGATAAGACACAATATTTGCCAACTTTTGCATCATGACCGCAGGAAGAATACAAGTTCAGCAAAACAAAATCGTCTAAAACTACATGGTCGCTGACTATAACAAATGGGCAAATGATAACTCCCTGGCCTATTTTTGCGGTTTTTGAAACAATTGCAGTCGGATGGATTAAGGTAAGGAATTGCGCGCCTTTCTTTTTTAACTTAGCAACAACTTTTTTTTTTATGCCAATGTCCCCAATAGCAATAAGAAATCTATCCTGCTTTTTAATCTTGTAAGAATTTTCATCACCTAAAATGCCAACATTAAAATCAAAATCATCCAAGTCATTGGCATTATTGGAAAGGAATCCGTTTATCTTGAATTTTTTTGAAGGAAATGACTCTTTTGCCCAATGATATACTTCCCGTCCAAACCCGCCAGCGCCTATAATTATGATGTCATACATACCAAATCCCCATTTTCTCAAATCAAGTGCTATGCTATATAAACTTTTCTTCATTTTAGAAAAGGGCATTAGTTATTGAATATTTGTGCCCTTTTCTAAAATATTAAGGAACGTTGATAATTGTACTAAGATTTGCGTTCCTTACTATTTTCGTCTGCAATCATTGAGACCCTAAACTTAAGACAATTTTACTCGTAATTTAACCATATATCATTATAATTTGGGTATTGGCTTAGGGTTTATTCCTTTTTTCTCATGTCGTTAAATCTTACAAAAACAGAGACTTTACAATCAAAACCTATCTTTATGATTTAGGGATTTATTTTCATATATCCTTAACTTTAGGGTCTCGCAATCATTAACCAAAAAATATTTAAACCAAATAAACCTTTTAGTGAGAAATGAAAGTACTGCTTATAAACTGCCCTGTAAGGGAAAGAGCCCCGCCATATTCACTAAACCTTGGACTGGCGTATTTAATCTCTTTTTTAAGAAAGGCTAAACACAAAGTAGAGGTTTTGGACATAAATGGATATCGTTACAGCAGGGAAGAAGTAGAAGAAAAGATAAAAGAGTTAAAATATGATATGGTATGCACAGGCGGGCTTATCACGCAATATAAATATCTAAAATTTCTTACGCCGCTCTTAAAAAAATATCACCCAGACAAGCCTGTAGTTATAGGGGGAAATATAGCAAATGAAATACCTCACCTTCTTTTTGTTCATACATCAACAGATATTGTTATGCTTGGAGAAGCTGAGGAAACTATCTGCGAGCTTGCTGATGCTCTGGAAAAAGGAACTCCGCTGAAAAATGTCAATGGAATGGCTTACAAAGAGAACGGCAAAATAATTTACACTGCCCCAAGAAAAATAATAGAAAATATTGATACAATACCATTTCCCGAGTGGGATTTGTTCCCGGTTGAAGAGTACATTAATAATTACAAAAAAGTTGCAAATAACTACAGGGCTATGCCGATGATTATAACAAGAGGCTGCCCTTTTGTGTGCAAGTTTTGCTATCATTCCTTTATGGGCGATAAGGCAAGATTCAGGAGCGCTGACAACATAATAGCTGAGATGAAGCACTTAATAGAAAAATATAAAATAAACTCAATCATGTTTTATGATGATTTATTCTTGCTCAACAGGAAAATTGTCGAGGAGTTGTGCAATAAAATGATTGAGCAAAAGCTGAATCTCAAGTGGAATTGCCTCACAAGACTGGAAATGCTGGATGAAAACCTTATTTTAAAGATGAAAAAGGCAGGCTGCATTTTCATATCCTATGGAATGGAAAGCGGCAGCCAGACAATACTTGACAATATGAGGAAGGGCATAAATCTTCAAAAAGCAAAAGAAACCTACAATAGAGTCAAGAAACTGGGCTTGATAACGTTTGGAACTTTCATGATAGGCTACCCTGGAGAAAATATGAAAACAATAAGAGAGACTGTTGACTACTGCAAGGAACTTGGATTGCCAGCAGAGTTCTTCTTTGCCACCCCTTATCCCGGCACATCCTTGTATGAGGAGTGGAAGCACAAGATACCTGATGAAGATAAATATGTCGAGAGCTTAGGCGATGTTTATGATTTGAAGCTTAACATGACAGATTTTTCAGACGAAGAACTCATAAAAATAAGGGAAAGCATAGAACAGGAATTAAGAAAATACTGTTATAGCAGACCGTGGATTGTGGCAAGGCTGATCAAGTATCACTATCTCCAGTGGGGTATTAAAAACACAGTAATCTCCTCTTTAAAAAAACTATACAACTTTATACCATTCGCAAAAGTATTGCATTCCAATTATATTAGAAGAAAGCCGGACCACACTAAGATGCAAGTCCAGAAAGCGCCTGCAACAGCAGATCAAAATAAGCTTGAATATGCCAAGAAGGCAGCTACAGCAAATGCATGATTTGATTTAAGTCTTGAGTATGGAATTTAGTTTTTAAATTTTAATA